>NZ_JBEXCY010000070.1:0-44376 GCF_040605515.1 Dactylosporangium sp. NPDC005572
GTGAAGTTCCACAACATGGTGACGGTGTCGCTGGGCGGCACGGGCACCATCGCCCGCATCATCAACAACACGGGCGGCCCGTCGAACTCCTCGTCGAACGTCGCCAACTGGGTCAACTACCCCTGACCGTCAGCCCTGGCCGGGCCGGGATCCTTCCCCGGCCCGGCTAGGCTGGCGCGGTGCGGACGGTGCTCATCCTCGGCGGCACCGGCGAGGCCCGGCGCCTGGCCGCGGCCCTGACCGGGGTGCGGGTCGTCTCGTCCCTGGCGGGCCGGGTCGCCCAGCCGTCGCTGCCACCGGGCGAGGTCCGCGTCGGCGGCTTCGGCGGTGTCGCCGGCCTGACCCACTACCTCCGCGCCGAGCGGGTCGCGGCGATCGTCGACGCCACGCACCCGTTCGCCGCGCGCATCACGTCGAACGCGGCCGCGGCGGCCGCCGAGACGGGCGTGCCGCTGCTCGTCCTGCGCCGCCCCGGCTGGACCTCCGGCCCGGGCGACCGCTGGCAGCGGGTGCCCTCCCTGGAGGCCGCGGCCGAGGCGATCCGCGACGCGGGCCGGGTGTTCCTGACGACGGGCCGCCAGTCGCTGCCGGCCTTCGCCCACCTGACGGCGCCGTGGTTCCTGTCCCGCAGCGTCGACCCGCCGGAGCCCCCGCTGCCCCCGAACGTCGAGGTGCTGCTGGACCGCGGCCCGTTCACGGTCGAGACCGAGACGGCCCTGCTCCGCGCCCGCGCGATCGACGTCCTGGTGACCAAGGACAGCGGCGGCGACATGACGGCAGCCAAGCTGACGGCCGCCCGCACGCTGGCCGTCCCGGTCGTCATGGTCGACCGCCCACCCCTCCCGCCGTCCGTAGAGGCCGTCGCCACCGTTGCCGAGGCCCTGGCCCGGCTGGAGTCGGCGACGGACTTTAGGTCATCGCCGACCTCGGCGACGAGCAGTTGAAGATCGCCTAGACGGCGCGGAGGCCCCGGCGCGGGGCCGAGGCGGCCAGGAACTCGGCCAGGCGTTCGCCGTCGCGCTGGGCCTGGCCGGCGCAGCAGGTGTTCATCAGCACGTGGAGCTCCTCGGCGTCGGCCGACAGGTGGTGCAGGCGGGCGGCCCAGTCCTGCAGCTCGCGGTCGGAGTACGTGAACTCCTTCGGGCCCGGTTCGTGGCCGTGGAAGCGGACCACCGCCGGCTCCGCCGTCACCGCCAGCAGCGGTGGCGGTGACAGCGGGGTGTCCACGCACACGTACGCGGCGCCCGCCTCCTGGAGCATCCGGAGCGTCTCCGTGGCCCGGGTGCCCTCGAACCAGGAGGTGTGGCGGAGCTCCACCGCGGCCGGGCGGTGTGCGCAGCGTTCGATCGTGTCCAGGACCCGGCGGGTCGCCGCCGGGCCGTGCGCCAGCCAGGACGGGAAGGCCAGCACCACCGTGCCCAGGCGGCCCGCCTCGTCCAGCGGGTCCAGGGCCTGGTGGAACCGGTGCCACAGCTCCTCCACCGCCTCCTCGGGCAGGTCCCGGCGGCGCAGGCGGATGGTGACGTCCACGCCGTCCGGGCGGAGGTCCGACGGCAGGGCGGCCAGGCGGGTCGGGTGGCCGGTCAGCAGGCCGAACGCCTTCACGTCGAAGGTGAAGCCGTCCGGGGTCGCGGCGGCCCAGGCGGCCGTGGTCTCCGGGGCCGGGATCGCGTGGAAGCTGGTGTCGGCCTCGACCAGGTCGAAGCGGCTCGCGTAGTGGGCCAGCCGGCCGGCCGGGGTGCGGACCGAGCGGGGGTACCAGCCCGACGTCAGCAGCTGCCGGTCCGCCCACGAGGACGTGCCGAGCCGAATCACACCCATGTAATTCATTCGACCCCGAACGGCCCGTGGTGGCAAGCCGGGGAGCGGCCCGCGCCTCAGGCCGTTCCGGGGTACCGCCGGGGAGTCCACACCACCGGCGGCGCGCCGTCGCGTTCCTGGGTCCGGGTCTGGGACGAACCGACGATGAGCAGCGTGCGCATGTCGACCTCGGCCGGGTCCAGGTCGGCCAGGCGGACCACCCGCACCCGCTCGCCGGGGCCGCCGACGTCGCGGCCGAGTACGACCGGGGTGTCGGGGGAGCGGTGGGCCAGCAGCAGGTCGCGCGCCTCGGCGACCTGCCAGGTGCGGCTGCGCGAGCCCGGGTTGTAGATCGCGATCACCAGGTCGGCCTGGGCCGCGGCGGTCAGCCGGCGGGCGATGACGTCCCACGGCTTGAGGCGGTCCGACAGCGACAGCACGCAGAAGTCGTGGCCGAGCGGCGCGCCGACCCGGCTCGCCACCGCCTGGGCCGCGGTCAGGCCGGGCAGCACCCGCACCGGCACGTCCTTCCAGCGGGGCTCGGCGGCGACCTCCAGCACCGCGGCGGCCATCGCGAACACGCCCGGGTCGCCCGACGACACCACCGCGACCCGGCGGCCGGAGTGGGCCAGGGCCAGGGCGAACTCGGCCCGCTCGGCCTCGACCCGGTTGTCGGAGGCGTGCCGGCGCTGGCGCGGGTTGGCCGGGACGCGGTCGAGGTAGGGGCCGTAGCCGACCAGGTCGTCGGCCGCCTCGACGGCGGCGAGGGCCTCGGGCGTGAGCCAGTCCCGGCCGGCGGGGCCGAGCCCCACGACGACCACGTCGCCGATGGGCGGCGAGACCGAAGCTTCGGAAATGTCCGGAACCGGGGAGGCGGTGTGCAGGCGGCTCGGTACCAGGGCCAGGGAGAAATAGGGGACCGTCGACGGATCGACATCGGCCAGTGGTGATATCCGCTCGCGTGACGTGGTCGCGCGCTCGACGTACCAGGCCTCGGAGAGCCGCCCGGACTCCGACAGCGCGTCGCGGACCGCCGGGAACGTGCGGCCCAGCTTCATCACCGCCGCCGAGTCGGTCGCGGCCAGCCGGGCCGCCAGCTCCGCCGCCGGGAGCGTGCCGGGGAGGACGGTGAGCACCTCGTCGCGCTCGACCAGCGGGCGGCCGAGCACCGCCGCCGCGCCCGAGATCGACGTCACCCCCGGGACGACCTCGGTCGGGTACCGGTGGGCGAGCCGCTTGTGCATGTGCATGTACGAGCCGTAGAAGAGCGGGTCGCCCTCGCACAGGATGACCACGTCGCGGCCGGCGTCGAGGTGTGCGGCGAGCCGGGCGGCCCAGGCGTCGTAGTGCTCCTCGATCGTCCCGCGGTAGTCGTCGGTCTGCTCAGTCGTCACCGGGTAGACCAGGGCCTCCTCGATCTGGTCGGCCCGCAGCAACGATGCCGCGATCGAGCGGGCGATGCTGCGGCCGTGCCGGGCGCTGTGGTACGCCACGACCGGGGCCGCCGCGACCAGCCGCGCCGCCTTGACCGTCATCAGCTCGGGGTCGCCCGGGCCGAGGCCGACGCCGTACAGCCGCCCACTGTCCACTGTGGTCATTCCTTCTCGTCCGCGATCGCGTTGACGGCGGCCGCCGCCATCGCGCTGCCGCCGCGCCGGCCGTGCACCACCAGGAAGTCGAGGCCCGACCCGGCGAGCGCGACCTTCGACTCGGCGGCGCCGATGAAGCCGACCGGGATGCCGAGCACGGCCGCCGGCCGCGGCGCGCCCGCGGCGACGAGCTCCAGGAGGCGGAACAGCGCGGTCGGCGCGTTGCCGATCGCGACCACCGCGCCGCCGAGCCGGTCGCCCCACAGCTCGAGCGCGGCGGCGCTGCGGGTGGTGCCGAGCTGCGCGGCGAGCGACGGTACCCGCGGGTCGCGCAGGGTGCACACGACGTCGTTGGCGCGGGGGAGCCGGGCCCGGGTCACGCCGGCGGCGACCATCTCGGCGTCGCACAGGATCGGCGCGCCGTCGCGCAGCGCCTGCCGGGCCCGGGCCACGACGCCGGGCGAGCAGGCGACGTCGCGCGGCAGGTCGACCATGCCGCAGGCGTGGATCATGCGGACGGTCACCTGCGCGACGCCGGGCTCCAGGGAGGACAGGTCGGCCTCGGCGCGGATGGTGGCGAACGACCGCCGGTAGATCTCGGCCCCGTCGCGGATGTAGTCGCTCACGGCGCCACCCGCCGGTACCCCGAACCCGTCGCGATCATCTCCACGTGCCTTCCCTTCGGCGCACCGCAGCGCCGCTCGCAACCCACCCAGTGCACCGGCAGCGGCTCCGGCGCATCCGACACCGCAAAGCGGGCGTCGGCCCGGACGTCGGCCAGTGCCTTGGTGCAGCCGGGCCGGCCGGCGCAGGCCGTGACGCCGATCCACGGCGACGCCGGGTCGCTGGAGAGCCCGGCGGCGGCCAGGCGCTCAGCTTCCGCCATCGGCAGCCGGTGTACCGCCAGAGTCCGCCACGGCGTGACAATGATCTCTTCGGCGACGTCCGCCAGGACCGCCGACTGCTCCGGCGTCAACAACCCGAGCGGCACGACGACGACGGCCCCCGCCGGAAGGGGGCCGACCGGAGTGGGTCGCGGCGGCAGCTCCAGCGATCGACCGACGTCGGTCCCGAGCCGCGCGGCGACCCGCGCCGGCCCGTCGGCCAGCTCACCCAGCCGCCACGCCTGCGAGCCCTGCGCCGCCCGCTCGTCCAGAAACGCCTGGCAGGCCTGGATCAGCAGGTCAGCACCCCCGTGCAGCGACGTCGGGCAGCCAGCGAGCAGCAGCCGGTCGCCGAGCAGCCCGACGTCCCCGCCGAGCCCCGTCACGTCCCCGCGCCCGTCGTCGACCGTCACCAGGAACCGCCCCGGCAGATCGACCAACGTCGACGACGAGCACAGCAGCGCGTCAAAGGCCGCCACCACCGGCCGCACCGCGGGACTCAGCGGCGAGGCGATGATGTTGCGCACCCGCTCGTGGGCCTCCGACGGCAGCAGCCCGGCCTCGTGCAGCCGCCGCGCCAGCACCGCCGGCGCGCCTGGCCGCAGCGCCCTGACCTGGATGTTCCCCCGCGAGGTCAGCTCCAGCACCGGGTCGCCAAGATCGATCGCAGCCGATCGCAGCACGCGCAGCTGGGCGGCCGTCAGCAGCCCGCCCGGCAGCCGGACGCGGGCCAGGCCGCCGTCGGCCGCGGGGTGCACCTGCACGGCGCCCGGGCAGCGGTCGGGAGCGTCGCGTCCGTGCACGGGCCGGATACTACCTGCGCTTGACGGGGGCGAGCCGCGTCGAGGAGAGTTGGCGGTGCTGTAACGGCGACGTGTGGAGGAAGCCGGTGGAAGTCCGGCGCGGTCCCGCCACTGTGACCGGGGAGCGAGCCTCCACCAGACGGCCACCGGGCACCAGCCCGGGAAGGCCGGGGGTGAGCGCCGATCCGGGAGCCAGGAGACTCTCCGCCGCCGGACCCATCCCGACACACTTGGGGCGCGGACCCCGAGGGAGGACCCCGGCGTGATCCTGCTGCTGTCCACGTCCGACACCGACCTGCTCAGCGCGCGGGCCAGCGGCGCCGCCTACCGGCTGGCCAACCCGTCCCGCACCGCCGTCGACGACCTGCCCGGCCTGCTCGACGGGGCCGATCTCGTGGTCGTGCGCATCCTCGGCGGCTACCGCGACTGGGAGGACGGCCTCGACGCGCTGCTGGCGACCGGCACGCCGGTCGTGGTCCTGGGCGGCGAGCAGGCCCCCGACGCCGAGCTGATGCGCCACTCGACGGTGCCCGCCGGCCTGGCCGCGGAGGCCCACGCCTACCTGGCCCACGGCGGCGCCGCCAACCTGGCCGAGCTGCACCGGTTCCTCAGCGACACGGTCCTGCTCGACGGCAACGGCTTCCTGCCCCCGGTCGAGACGCCCGCCTGGGGGGTCGTCGACCGCCCCGGCACGGAAGGCCCCACCGTCGGGGTCATCTACTACCGGGCCCACCACGTCGCCGGGAACACCGCGTTCGTCGGCGCGCTGTGCGACGCGATCGAGGCCGAGGGCGGCCGCGCCCTGCCCGTGTTCGCGTCCTCGCTGCGCACCGCCCCCGCCGAGCTGCTGGAGACGCTCGCCCAGGCCGACGCCCTCGTCGTCACCGTGCTCGCCGCCGGCGGCACCCGCCCGGCCGAGGCGCAGGCGGGCGGCGCCGACGAGGCGTGGGACGTCGGCGCCCTGGCCGCGCTCGACGTGCCGATCCTGCAGGGCCTGTGCCTCACCGGCAGCCGCGACACCTGGGACGGCAGCGACGACGGGATGTCCCCGCTCGACACCGCCACCCAGGTCGCGATCCCCGAGTTCGACGGCCGCATCATCACGGTCCCGTTCTCGTTCAAGGAGATCGACGCCGACGGCCTCACGGTGTACGTCGCCGATCCCGAACGCGCATCGAGGGTCGCCGGCATCGCCGTCGCGCACGCCCGCCTGCGCCACGTGCCGGCGAGCGGGAAGCGCGTCGTGATCATGCTCAGCGCGTACCCGACGAAGCACGCGCGGATCGGCAACGCGGTCGGCCTGGACACGCCCGCGAGCGTGGTGCGGCTGCTCGCCGAGCTGCGGCTGCAGGGGTACGACATCGGCCGGGGATTCCCGGAGAACGGCGACGCGCTGATGCACGCGCTCATCGCCGCCGGCGGCCAGGACGTCAACTGGCTGACCGAGGAGCAGCTGCAGGGCAACCCGATCCGCATCTCCGCGGCGAGCTACCGCGCCTGGTTCGCGACGCTGCCCGCCGCGCTGCGCGAGGAGATGGAGCGGCACTGGGGGCCGGCGCCGGGGGAGCTGTTCGTCGACCGCTCGCGCGACCCCGACGGCGAGATCGTCCTGGCCGCGCTGCGCGAGGGCAACGTCGTGGTGATGGTGCAGCCGCCGCGCGGGTTCGGCGAGAATCCGGTCGCCATCTACCACGACCCCGACCTCCCGCCGAGCCACCACTACCTGGCCGCGTACCGCTGGCTCGCCGACGAGTTCCGGGCCCACGCCGTCGTGCACGTCGGCAAGCACGGCAACCTGGAGTGGCTGCCCGGCAAGACCGTCGGCCTGTCCGCCGCCTGCGGTGCCGACGCGGCGCTGGGCAACCTGCCGCTGATCTACCCGTTCCTGGTCAACGACCCCGGCGAGGGCACCCAGGCCAAGCGGCGCGCCCACGCGACCCTGGTCGACCACCTCATCCCGCCGATGGCCCGGGCCGACACCTACGGCGACATCGCCCGCCTGGAGCAGCTGCTCGACGAGCACGCCACGATCGCCGCGCTCGACCCGGCGAAGCTGCCGGCGATCCGGGCCCAGATCTGGACCCTGATCCAGGCCGCCCGGCTCGACCACGACCTGGGCCTCGACGACCGGCCGCACGACGCCGGGTTCGACGACTTCCTGCTGCACGTCGACGGCTGGCTGTGCGAGGTCAAGGACGTGCAGATCCGCGACGGCCTGCACGTGCTGGGCGTGGCGCCGGCGGGCGAGGCGCGGGTCGACCTGGTCCTCGCCATGCTGCGGGCCCGGCAGATGTGGGGCGGCCAGGTGGCGGCCCTGCCCGGCCTGCGCGAGGCCCTCGGCATGTCGGAGTCCTCGACCGACCGCAGCTCGACCGACGACTTCGAGGCGCGGGCCCGGGAGCTGGTCTCGGCGATGGAGTCCCGCGACTGGGACCCGGCCGCCGCATCCGACGTTTCGGACCTTCCGGATGTGGTACGGGTGCTGCGGTTCGCCGCCGAGGAGATCGTGCCCCGGCTGGCGCGGACGACCGACGAGCTCACGATGGTCCTGCACGCGCTCGCCGGCGGCTACGTCCCGGCCGGCCCCAGCGGCTCGCCGCTGCGCGGCCTCATCAACGTGCTGCCGACCGGGCGCAACTTCTACTCGGTCGACCCGAAGGCGGTCCCCAGCCGGCTCGCCTGGGAGACCGGCCAGGCCATGGCCGACTCCCTCCTGGCCCGGTACCGGGCGGACAACGGCGACTGGCCGCGGAGCGTCGGCCTGTCGATGTGGGGCACCAGCGCGATGCGCACCGCCGGCGACGACATCGCCGAGGCCCTCGCGCTGCTGGGCGTGCGCCCGGTGTGGGACGACGCGTCGCGCCGCGTCGTGGACCTGGTGCCGGTCGGCCTGGATGAGCTGGGCCGGCCGCGCATCGACGTCACGATGCGCATCAGCGGCTTCTTCCGCGACGCGTTCCCGCACGTGGTGGCGCTGCTCGACGACGCCGTGCGGCTGGTCGCCGGCCTCGACGAGGACCCGGCCGACAACTACGTCCGGGCCCACGTGGCCGAGGCCGTCGCCGAGCACGGCGACGAGCGGCGGGCGGCGCTGCGCATCTTCGGCTCCAAGCCGGGCGCCTACGGTGCCGGCATCCTCCCGCTCATCGACAGCCGGAACTGGCGCGACGACAAGGACCTGGCCGAGGTCTACGCGGTGTGGGGCGGCTACGCCTACGGCCGCGGCGTCGACGGGCTGCCGGCCCGCGGGGACATGGAGCAGGCGTACCGCCGGATCTCCGTCGCCGTCAAGAACACCGACACCCGCGAGCACGACATCGCCGACTCCGACGACTACTTCCAGTACCACGGCGGCATGGTCGCCACGGTCCGCGCGCTGACCGGCCGGGCCCCGGCGGCGTACGTCGGCGACAGCACCAACCCCAGCGCCGTGCGCACCCGCACGCTGAGCGAGGAGACCGCCCGCGTCTTCCGGGCCCGCGTGGTCAACCCGCGCTGGCTCGCGGCGATGCGCCGGCACGGCTACAAGGGCGCGTTCGAGCTGGCGGCCACCGTCGACTACCTGTTCGGCTTCGACGCCACGGCCGGCGTCGTGGCCGACTGGATGTACGAGAAGCTCGCCGAGTCGTACGTCTTCGACCCGGAGACCCGCAAGTTCCTCGACGAGTCGAACCCGTGGGCGCTGCACGGCATCACCGAGCGGCTCCTGGAGGCGGCCGACCGCGGCCTGTGGGAGCACCCGGCGCCGGAGACCCTCGACGGGCTGCGGCAGGCGTACCTGGACACCGAGGGCGACCTTGAGGCCGGTCCCGAGGACTAGCCCGGACTAGCCCAGCGGACTAGCGCAACAGCCGGTCGAGGACCGAGTCGAGGCCGGCCCGGATCCGGTCGTCGCCGATGCCGAGCACCCGCTGCTGGTGGTCGAGCAGCGCCGGCTGCAGCAGCGCGAGCAGCATGCTCGCCCAGTAGCCGGGGTCCTCCACCAGGTCCCGCAGCAGCGTCGTCAGGTGCAGGTGGTAGGCCGGGTACGGGCCGCTGCCGTACCCCTCGGGGGCCTTGAACGACGCGAGCAGCCGCAGCTCCCACTGCTCGCGCTGCAGGTCGCGCATCCCGTGCACGAACGCGCGGATCCGCTCGGCCGGCGGCGCGCCCGGCCCCAGCGGCGGAGGGCCGCTCAGGAGCGCCTCCTGGAAGCGGATCTCGTGGCCCTCCATGAGCGCGTACGCGAGCCCGCTGACGTCCCCGAAGCGCCGGTACGCGGTGCCGACGCCGACGCCCGCCTCCTTCGCCACGTCGTCGAGGGCCAGCCCCTGCACGCCCTTCGCGGCCACGATCCGCTGCGCGGCCTCGACCAGCCGCTGCCGGTTGCGGGCCGCGTCGGCCCGCTCGGCCGGGGGCTGGCCGACGACCGGCAGCAGGGGTGGCTCACGGCGGTTCACGTGACGATCCTCGCATCCCTTGCAAGTGGAACTCATTCCGCTTACCGTTGTCGGCGGTAAGCGGAAACTATTCCATTTTATTGGAGGGGTCATGGTGGCCAACGTCGCCGTCATCTACTACTCGGCCACCGGCAGCGTGCACACGCTCGCCGAGGCCATCGCCGCCGGCGCCGCCGACGCGGGGGCCGAGGTCCGGCTGCGCCGGGTGCCGGAGCTGGCGCCGGACTCGGCGATCGACGCCAACCCGGCCTGGCGCGCGCACATCGAGGCCACGGCGCACATCGAGCCGGCCACGCACGAGGACCTGCTGTGGGCGGACGCCTACGCGCTCGGCACGCCGACCCGCTACGGCAACGTGGCCGCGCAGCTGAAGCAGTTCATCGACACCACGGGCGGGCTGTGGGCGCAGGGCCTGCTCGCGGACAAGGCGGCGACCGCCTTCACCAGCGCGGCCAACGCGCAGGGCGGCAACGAGTCGACGCTGCTCGCGCTGTACAACACCTTCTATCACTGGGGCGCGTTCATCGTGCCGCCCGGATACACCGACCCGAAGATCTTCGCGGCCCGCGGCAACCCCTACGGCGTCGGGCACCCGGGCTCCGAGGGCGGGCCGAGCGAGGAGACCCTGGCGGTGGCGCGCTACCAGGGCCACCGCCTGGCGACGGTCGCCGCCCGCCTCGTGGACTCGGCCGCGCTGGTCGCCTGATAGGTCCAGAGCCGACAGGCCGTGACCAGGCCCCGACCGGGTCGGTCAGCGGCCGACCAGCCAGTGGTCCCACGGGTGGCGGCCCGGTCCGAAGCCCGCCGCCTCGGCCAGCGCCGCGGCCTCGGTGAAGCCGGCCGCGACCAGGTCGGGGCGGTGGGCGTCGCTGCCGAAGCTCACCGCCCGGCCGCCCGACTCGCGCCACCAGCGCAGGACGAGCGGCTCGACGGCCCGGCGGGTGTTGACCTCCAGCGCCCGCCCGGTGCCGGCGAGGGACCGCAGCACCGCGCGCAGCTCCTCCTCGAAGTCCTCCGGCCGGAACGGCTGGCCGGCCGGCAGGTAGCGGACGGGGTAGTCCCAGTGGGTCAGCGCCTCGAAGGCGTCGCACGTCTCGATGAGCCGGACCGTCTCGGCGAAGTAGTCGCGCAGCACGTCGGCGACCGGCCGCAGCTGGTACTCGTCCTCGACCAGGCGGTACCGCCCGTCGACCAGCAGTGAGTGCAGCGAGCCGATCACCCGCTCGAACGGCGCCGACGCGAGCAGGGCCGCGGTCGGCCCGGCGAACCAGTGCGGCTCGCCGAGCTCGACGCCGGCGATGATCCGCAGGCCCGGGTACTTCGCGCGGCAGCGGTCGATCGCCTCGAGGTACCCGGCCACGTCGAGCGGCGGGGGCACCAGCTCCCCGTCGACCACGCGCCGGGCCATCCGGTCGGGCAGCCCGGCCGGTTCGACCGTCCACGACACGAAGTCGGTGTGCTCGGTGAACGCGATCGCCGGCAGCCCCAGCTCGACCGCCCGCGCGCACGAGCCGGCCATGTCGCCGGTGGCGGTGTCCCAGGAGAACTCGGAATGCGTGTGCAGGTCCGCGGGCAGCATGCCGCGCATGGTGTCACGGCCGGGTGCCGGGCCCGGCCGTGCCCCGCGCTCATGAGGTGACGGCCACCAGGATCTCGCCGTGCAGGATCGACAGCCAGCCGTCCTCGGCCGCCGTCCACGTGCGCCAGCCCTCGGCGAGCCGGTCCAGCTCCGCGGCCGGGACGCCGCTGTCGAGCGCCTGGGTGGCCATCGCCGAGCTGCGGACGCGGTCCGCCCACATGCCGCCCCACCAGGCGCGGTCGTCGGCGTTCGCGAAGCACCAGGTGCTCGACGTCGCCGTCACCGCCGTCAGGCCGGCCGCGCGGGCCCAGGACAGCAGTCGCCGGCCTGCGTCGGGCTCGCCGCCGTTGGCGCGGGCCATCCGCTGGTACAGCGTCATCCAGTCGTCGAGCTCCGGCAGCTGCGGGAACCAGGTGAACGCCGCGTAGTCGCTGTCGCGGGCGGCCACCCAGCCGCCCGGCCGGCACACCCGGGCCATCTCGCGCAGCGCGAGCACCGGGTCGGCCACGTGCTGGAGCACCTGGTGGGCGTGGACGACGTCGAACGAGTCGTCGGGAAACGGCAGCTCGTGGACGTCGCCGACGGCGAAGTCCACGGTGGCCAGGTGCCCGGCGCCGCCGCGGGTCACGTCGAGGGCGTCGGCGGTGGCCTCCAGGGCGGTGACCCGGCCGACCCGTCCGGCCAGGTCGGCCGTGATGGTGCCGGGGCCCGCGCCGACGTCGAGCAGGTGCTGGTCCGGCCGCAGGACGGGCAGCAGGTAGGCGGCCGAGTTCTCGGCGGTGCGCCAGCGGTGGGAGCGCAGGACCGACTCGTGGTGCCCGTGGGTGTACACGTTGCTTGGCATGTCCCACACAGTAGTATCCGCGTCTTGAAGTACGGGATGATGTTCTTGGATAATGGGAACCCGTAAGATCACCCGGTGACCAAGGTGAAGGCCTCGCTGCTGGTGCTGGCCTATTTCGCGTTCATCAGCCTGGGCCTGCCCGACGGCCTGCTCGGCGTCGGCTGGCCGTCCATCGCCCGGACGTTCGACGTGTCGTTCGACTCGGTGGCCTACCTTCTGGTCGCCTCGACCACCGGCTATCTCAGCTCCAGCATCGCCGCGGGGTTCCTGCTCAGCCGGATCGGCGTCGGCTGGCTGCTGGCGGTCAGCACCGCCATGGCGGGCCTGGCCCTCGCCGGCTACGGCGTCGCGCCCAACCTCTGGTTCCTCATCCCGTGCGCGCTGCTCGGCGGGCTCGGCGGCGGCGCCATCGACGCCGGTCTCAACGCCTACGCGGCGACCGAGTTCGGGCCGCGGCACATGAACTGGCTGCACGCCTGCTTCGGGCTCGGCGTCGCGATCGGGCCGCTCATCATGACCGGCGTCATCGAGGCGGGCGCCGTGTGGCGGCTCGGGTACGCGATCGTCTCGACCGCCCAGCTCGCGCTCGCCCTGTCGTTCGTGTTCAACGCGCGGCGCTGGGGCCGCACGCCCCTCCCCGAGCATCACGCCGCTCCGCCGGCGCCCGGCGGTGTGCTGGCCCGGCCGGCCGTGTGGCTGAGCGTGGTCGCGTTCGCCGTGTACGTCGCCGTCGAGGCCGGTGCCGGCCTGTGGGCGTTCCTGCTGCTCACCCGCGGCCGCGAGGTCGACGCCGGCATCGCCGGCCTGTGCGTGTCCGGCTACTGGGCGATGCTGTTCCTGGGCCGGGTCGTCCAGGGTGTGGTGGCCGAGCGGTTCGGCTCGCACGCGGTGCTGGTGGCCAGCCTGTCCGGGATGGCGCTGGGGTCGGCGCTGGTCGCGGTGCCCGGCCCCGGCTGGCTGGCGGTCGCCGGGCTGGCCCTGATCGGGTTCGCCGCCGCGCCCGTGTTCCCGCTGCTCACCCTGACGACGTCGGAGCGCGTCGGCGCCGCGCTGGCCGACCGGGTGATCGGCCTCCAGATCGCCGCGGCCGGCCTGGGTGGAGCGCTGGTACCGAGCGCGATCGGTCTTCTGCTCACCCGCACGACGGTCGAGGCGCTGGGCCCGGCGCTGCTCGTGCTGTCGCTGCTGCTGATCGCGCTGTGGTGGCTGTCCACACCCCGGCACGCGGATGACCGGATCGGTCCGGTCGGCGGCCAGCCGGTGCCTGGCGCCACGCCCGTTCCGGCCGCAGGATCGGAGGTATGAGAAGCGCGCTGCTCGTCATCGACATCCAGGAGTCCTTCCGGCAGCGGCCCAGCTGGGCCGCCTGCTCCAACCCCGGCATCGTCGACGCGGTGAACCCGCTGATCGACGACGCCCGCCGCCGCGGCGACCTGGTCGTCTGGGTCCTGCACCACGAGCCCGGCACCGGCAACGTCTTCGACCCCGACGCCGGCCACGACCACGTGCGGCTCATGGACGGCCTGTCGCCCCTGGCCGGCGAGCCGGTGCTCACCAAGACCTCGGCGAACGCGTTCACCACGACCGGCCTGGCCCAGCTGCTGACCACCGAGGGCGTCCGGCACCTCATCGTGACCGGCATCCAGACCGAGCTGTGCTGCGAGACGACCACCCGGGTGGCCGGCGACCTGGGCTATGAGGTCACCTACGTGACCGAGGCGACCGCGACGTTCCCGATCGCGCACCGCGACGACCGCGGCCGCCCCTACGACGAGATCCTCGCCAGCCCCCGCACGCTGTCGACGGCCGACATCATCGCCCGGACCGAATATGCGCTGGACGGCCGGTTCGCCACCGTCGCGACGGTCAAGGAGGTCCTCTCCCGGTGAAGGTGGTCTTCCTGCTCGTGCCGCAGCTGCACCTGCTGGACCTGGCCGGCCCGGCCCAGGTCTTCTCGACGGTCCGCGACTTCGGCCTCGGGTACAGCCTGCACTACGTCGCCGAGCAGGAGGACGTGCCCACCGCGCAGGACGTGCCCGTCCGGGCCGAGGTGGCCTGGCCGGACCTCGCCCCGGACGACCTGATCCTGGTGCCCGGCTGGCGCGGCAGCCGCTTCGGCGTGCACGGCGTGCTGACCGGTTCGACCCGCCGCCGGCTGGCCGCCCATCATCGCGCCGGCGGCACGGTGGCGAGCGTGTGCGCGGGCGCCGACGCGCTGGGCCAGGCCGGCCTGCTGGACGGCCGCCGCTGCACGACCCACCACGACCTCCAGGACCACCTGGCGGCGCGCTACCCGGCGGCCCGCATCCTGCGCGACGTCCTCTACGTCATCGACGAGCGCGTCGTGACGTCGGCCGGCATCGCGAGCGGCATCGACCTGGCCCTGCACCTGGTGGCCACCCGCCACGGCCCGGCCGTCGCGGCGCGCGTGGCTCGCGAGATGGTGGTCTACGCCCGCCGGAACGGCGACGAGCCGCAGGACAGCGCCATGCTGCGCCACCGGGCCCATCTCTCGGACGTCGTCCACCGGGTGCAGGACCTCATCGACGGCCGCTTCACGGAGCGCCTGCCGCTGCGCACCCTGGCCTCGTCGGCGGGCGTGAGCGAACGGACCCTGACGCGGGCGTTCGGCGAGGCGACGGGCCTGACGCCGCTGCGGTACCAGCAGATGCTCCGCCTGGAGCGCGCCGAACATCTGATCGGCCACGGCGCCACGGTCGAGGCGGCCGCCCGGGCGACGGGCTTCGAGGACGCCCGGATGCTCCGCCGCCTCCGCTCCCGCGTCTAGCGCGCCGTCCACCGACGTTCGTGGGCGCTGCGCTCGCTAGCGTGCGCCTGCCAGCATCACCGCGGCCGGGTCGTCGATCATGCGCTCGACGACCACGCCCGCGCCGCCGCGGGCCGCGGCCGTGAAGCCGAGGTGCGAGGCGACGAAGTGGCAGCGGGCCGCGGTCGAGGCGAGGGCCATCCGGGCCAGGTTGGCCTGCGCCGACGGGATGAGGTGGTCGGCGAGCTCGGCGAAGTACCCGCCCAGCACGATCACCCGCGGGTTGAACAGGTTGACCAGGATCGCCCCGCCGTGCCCGAGCCAGGAGCCGACCTCGGCGACGGCCGCGGCCACGCCCGGGTCGCCGGCCGCGAGCCGGCGGGCGATCTCGGCGACGCGCTCCTGCGGGTCGGGGATCGGGCCGTCGCCGATGCCGTAGGCCGCGTCGGGCGTGGCCCGGCGGACCAGCTCGGCCAGCCCGACCTTGGTCTCCCAGCAGCCGACCCGGCCGCAGCCGCAGCGGTCGCCGCCGGGCTCGACCGGCAGGTGGCCGACCTCGCCGGAGAAGCCGTCGGCGCCGCGCAGGAGCCGGCCGTTGACGATCACGCCGCCGCCGACGCCGACCTCGCCGGTGAGGTACACCAGGTCGTCCGTGCCGGCCGCGACACCCCACGTGTACTCGGCCAGCGCCGCCAGGTTGGCGTCGTTGTCGACGCCGATCCACAGCTCGGGCGACAACCCGTGGGCGAGCCGGGTGGCGACGGGCACGTCCCGCCAGCCGAGGTTCGGCGCCAGTACCACCACGCCGCGGGACACGTCGACCAGCCCGGGCACGGCGACCGTCAGGCCGACCGGCGTGACCCCGCGGCGGGTCAGCTCGGCGAGCGAGCGGCGGGCGGCCTCGGTGAGGTCGTCGAGGCAGCGCTCGACGTCGCGGCCCTGGGCGTCGAAGCTGACCCGCTTCTCGATGACGGTGCGGCCGGTGAGGTCGCTGCCGTGCACGGCGAGGTAGTCGACGTTGATCTCGATGCCGATGGCGCCGACGTCGGGGCTCAGCGCGATCCCGCGGCCGGGCCGGCCGGCGCTGCCGGAGTGCTCGGGGCCGAGCTCGCGGACCAGCCGCCGGTCGAGCAGTTCGTCGACGAGGCTCGACACGGTCGCCTTGTGCAGTCCGGTCGCGGCGGCGATCGCCGCGCGTGAGCGCGGGCCGTTCTGCCGGATGTGCCGCAGCGTGCGGGAGAGGTTCGCACGGCGCAGGGCCAGCTGATCCGTCGGCTCGGCCGCGGAGCCCGCGCCGGCCCGTTCCTTGCTCACCGTCGCCCTGGTCACCATCGATGTCCCTCCCCCGGAAGGTGCGGCGCCGGCGTCATCGACGCGCCTCATTCGTCGGTCAGTCCGACGAATCAACCACGAAACATCCCGGCAACACCAGACCCCCGGGCAACGAATCAGGAACGTTTCGAAACTGTGCGCGCTCACGGCGGAGGACCGCTCACGATCAAACGCAAGAAGCGCACGGGAAGCGACAGAACCACATGCGAAGGTCAATAAAGTGCGGGGCGGGGCATCGACGCGCCTTTTTGGCCGGAGCCGTTGACGCGACGGTAGCAAGTCTGCAACATTTGGCGCACAGCTGTGCAAGATTCCTACAAGCGATCGTCAGAGTTTCGCTACCGTCCGCAACTCGACCACAGCAGGACCTGCCGGAGACGCCGACCGCACCGCCAACCGGTCCCCGTCGCCCCGTGCAGGCGGCCACCGCCAACGCCGCGAACCCCTGCAACTCACCCACACCCCGCTCGCAGGACTTAAGGAATCCGATGAGGAACAGGCACGTGACGCGAAGGGTGCTGTCGACGCTCGCCGTCGCCGCCCTGGTCGCGATGACGGCGCAGGCGGTGCCCGCGCAGGCCGCTGGAGGGCCGAACCTCGCCAGCGGCCGGCCCGCGACGTCGAGCACCACCAACGGCGCCAACGGGATCGGCAACATCAACGACGGCAACCAGGCGACGTACTGGGAGAGCGCCAACAACAGCTTCCCGCAGTGGGCGCAGATCGACCTCGGTACCGCCCGCAACATCGACCAGATCAAGCTGAAGCTGCCCAACGACACCGCCTGGCAGACCCGCACGCAGACCCTGTCGGTGCAGGGCAGCCTCGACGGCAGCGGCTTCAGCACGATCGTGGGCTCGGTCGGCTACGTGTTCAACCCGGCCTCCCAGAACACCGTGACCATCAACTTCACCGCGACCAGCACGCGGTACGTCCGCCTCAACATCACGGCGAACACCGGCTGGCCGGCCGCGCAGGTCTCCGAGTTCGAGATCTACGGCGTCTCCACCTCCGGCACCAACCTCGCCGCCGGCAAGACGTTCACGTCGAGCACCAGCAACGGCCAGTACGTGCCGGGCAACGGCGGCGACGGCGACCAGAACTCCTACTGGGAGAGCTCGGGCGCCTTCCCGCAGTGGCTGCAGGTCGACCTCGGCTCGGCGGTGCCCGTCAGCTCGGTCGTCCTGAAGCTGCCCGCCAGCTGGGGTGCGCGCACCGAGACGCTGGCCGTGCAGGGCAGCACCACCGGCAGCTCCTTCTCCGACATCGTGGCCTCCGCGGGGTACAACTTCGCCCCGGGCACCGGCAACACGGTGTCGATCCCGTTCAGCCAGACGACGACCCGCTACGTGCGGATCAACATCTCGGCGAACACCGGCTGGGCCGCGGCACAGATCTCCGAGCTCGAGGTCTACGGCCCGAGCACCGGTGACACCCAGGCCCCGACCGCGCCCGGGAACCTCGCGTACACCCAGCCGGCCAGCGGCCAGATCCGCCTGACCTGGACCGCGTCCACGGACAACGTGGGCGTCACGGGGTACGACATCTACGCCAACGGCTCGCTGCGCACCAGCGTGGCCGGCAACGTCCTCACCTACACCGACACCCAGCCGGACTCGGCCACCGTGGCGTACTACGTGAAGGCCAAGGACGCCGCCGGCAACCAGTCGGCCAACAGCAACACGGTCACCCGTACCGGCACCGCGCCGGACACCCAGGCGCCGACGGCCCCGGGCAGCCTCGCCTACACCCAGCCGGCCAGCGGCCAGATCCGCCTGACGTGGAACGCCTCCACCGACAACGTGGGCGTCACGGGGTACGACATCTACGCCAACGGCTCGCTGCGCGGCTCGGTCGCCGGGAACGTGCTCACCTACACCGACAACCAGCCGGACACGGCCACGGTGTCGTACTACGTGCAGGCGCGCGACGCCGCCGGCAACACGTCGGCCAACAGCAACACGGTCACCCGCACCGGCACCAACCCGCCGACCGGCACCAACGTCGCGGTGGGCAAGCCGATCGAGGCGAGCGGCTCGGTCTTCACGTTCGTGCCGACCAACGCCAACGACAACGACGTGACCACCTACTGGGAGGGCGCGGCCGGGTTCCCGGCGACGCTCACCGTGAAGCTCGGCGCGAACCACACCATCACCTCGGTCGTGGTGAAGCTCAACCCGGACAGCGCGTGGGGCTCCCGCACGCAGAACATCCAGGTGCTCGGCCGTGAGCAGTCGGCCAGCGGTACCTCGAACCTGGTGAGCGCGGCGAACTACACGTTCAACCCGTCCTCGCAGAACACGGTCACCATCCCGGTCACCGCGACCGTCGCCGACGTGCAGCTGCGGTTCACGTCGAACAGCGGCGCGCCGTCCGGTCAGGTCGCGGAGTTCCAGGTCTTCGGTACCGCGGCGCCGAACCCCGACCTGCAGGTCACCTCGATCAGCTCGTCGCCGGCGTCGCCGGTCGAGACCGACTCGGTGAACCTGTCGGCGACGGTCCGCAACAACGGCACGGCCGCCTCGGGCTCGACGACGGTGAACTTCTACCTCGGCACCACCCTGGCCGGCAGCGCCGCCGTCGCGGGTCTCGCGGCCGGCGCCCAGACGACCGTCACGGCCAACATCGGGCCGCGCACGGCGGGGACGTACCAGCTCACCGCGAAGGTCGACGAGAACAACTCGGTCATCGAGACCAACGACGCCAACAACAGCTACACCAGCCCGACGTCGCTGACGGTCGCGCCGGTGCAGAGCTCCGACCTGGTCGCCGCGCCGGTGTCCTGGTCGCCGAACAACCCGTCGGGCGGCAACACCGTCACCTTCCGGGTCGTCATCCTGAACCAGGGCACGATCGCCTCGGCCGGCGGCGCCCACGGCGTCACGCTGACCGTGCGCAACGCGTCCGGCGCGACGGTGGCCACGCTCACCGGCTCCTACACCGGCGCGATCGCCGCGGGCGCCAGCTCGCCGCAGATCACGCTCGGCACGTGGACCGCGGCCAACGGGAAGTACACCGTCCGCACCGTGATCGCCGTGGACGGCAACGAGCTGTCGGTCAAGCAGGCCAACAACACCAGCGACAGCCCGCTGTTCGTCGGCCGCGGCGCCAACATGCCGTACGACATGTACGAGGCCGAGGACGGCACGGTCGGCGGCGGCGCGTCCGTCGTCGGGCCGAACCGGATCATCGGCGACCTCGGTGGCGAGGCGTCCGGCCGCAAGGCCGTCACGCTCAACGGCAACGGCCAGTACGTGCAGTGGACCACGCGGGCGAACACCAACACGCTCGTCGTGCGGTTCTCCATCCCGGACGGCACCAACTCGACGCTGAACATCTACGTCAACGGCGCCTTCCACAAGGCGATCCCGCTCACGTCGAAGTACTCGTGGCTGTACGGCAACGAGGCGTCCCCGACGAACTCGCCCGGCGCCGGGCCGCGGCACATCTACGACGAGGCCAGCATCATGCTCGACTCGACGGTGAATGCCGGCAGCACGATCAAGCTGCAGAAGGACGCCGCCAACAGCGGCACCTTCGCGGTCGACTTCATCAACCTCGAGCAGGTCTCGCCGATCGCCAACCCGAACCCGGCCACGTACATCACCCCGGCCGGCTTCACGCACCAGGACCTGGTGAACGCCTTCGACGCCGCGCGCCAGAGCGCGACCGCCGTCGGCGTCTACCTGCCGGCCGGTACGTACGAGACGAACCAGAAGATCGGCATCTACGGCAAGGCGATCCAGGTCGTCGGCGCCGGCCCGTGGTACACGAAGCTCCAGACCCCGCAGGGCCAGCAGAACACCGACGCGGGCTTCCGCGTGGAGTCCACGGCCAACGGGTCGACGTTCAAGAACCTGGCGTTCTTCGGCAACTACGTCGAGCGCATCGACGGCCCCGGCAAGGTGTGGGGCGAGCTGTCGAACGTGCAGAACCTGACCATCGACAACGTCTGGGTCGAGCACACGGTCTGCATGTACTGGGGCGTGAAGAACAACAACATCACGATCACGAACAGCCGGATCCGCAACACCTTCGCGGACGGCGTCAACTTCACCAACGACACGACGAACACCCACCTCAACAACATCGACGCCCGGTCCAACGGTGACGACGCGTTCGCGCTGTTCTCCGCAACCGACGGCGGTGGCTCGGTGGGCAACCACGACAACCTGTGGGAGAACCTGTCCGCGACGCTCACCTGGCGCGCGGCCGGCCTCGCGGTCTACGGCGGGTACAACAACACGTTCCGCAACCTGTACATCGCGGACATGCTGACGTACTCGGGCATCACGATCAGCTCGCTGAACTTCGGCTACCCGTTCGTCGGCTTCGGCCCCGGCTCGACCCCGACGACGATCCAGAACGTGTCCCTCGTGCGAGCGGGCGGTCACTTCTGGGGTGCTCAGGCGTTCGGCGCGATCTGGTGCTTCTCGGCCTCGAAGGAGTTCCGCGGGATCCGGGTGTCCGACGTGGACATCGTCGACCCGACCTACTCCGGCATCATGTTCCAGACGAAGTACACCGGTTCGTCCCCGGAGAACCCGGTGACGGACACCATCTTCACGAACATCACCATCAGCGGCGCGCAGCGCAGCGGTGACGCGTTCGACGCGAAGAGCGGCATCGGTATCTGGGTCAACGAGCTGCCGGAGCCGGGCCAGGGCCCGGCCGTGGGCTCGGCGACGTTCAACAACCTGACGTTCTCGAACAACGCCGAGAACATCCGCAACACCACGAGCACGTTCACGCTCACCATCAACCCGTAGTCCGCATTCCCACACCGGACGGCCGCCGGGAGCACTGCTCCCGGCGGCCGTTCGCCTTGGCGGACGGGTCGGCTAGGCCTGGTTCGCGGCGACCGTCAGGCCGCGCAGCTCGTAGCCGGAGATGTCCGGCTTGATGGCGACCCGCGGCGGCTGGACCATCCGCACGCCCGGCAGGTCGAGCAGGCGGGTCAGGAAGATGTCGGACTCCTGGATCGCCACGTGCGCGCCCGGGCAGCGGTGCGGGCCGTCGCCGAACGACAGCCCGGCCGGCGCCACGCCGCTCTCCACCGGGCGGGCCGGGCAGACCTCGGCCGGGCGCTCACCGACCGCGGCGGGGTCGAGGTTCGCGGTGCTCACGGCGACGTCCACCAGGGCGCCGGCCGGGACCGTCACCGTCACCGTCGCGTCGCCGGCGGGCAGCTCCAGCTCGGCCGTCGTGCGGCGCTTGAGGTTGCCGACCACCGGCTCCAGCCGCAGCAGCTCGTGCAGGATCGCGAAGCGCTCGGGCTCGGCGGCTTCGCGGTACCGCTGCCGCAGCACGTCGTCGGTGAACAGGTGCCAGGCGGCCAGGTTGATGAACTCGCGCGTGGTGATCATGCCGGCCGCGGCGAATGTGATGACCTCGCCGAGGATCTCGCCGTCGCGGCACCCCTCGTCGATGAGGTGCGAGATCAGGTCGTCGCGGCGCTGCCGGCGCCGCGCCCGCACCGCCGGGCGGACGTCCTTGAGGTAGATCTCGAGGAACTGCCGGTTCTGCCTGAAGAACCAGCGCAGGCCCGCGATGCTCGTGAAGCCGGGCCTGCCGAACTTCTCCGGGAAGAACTGTTCGAGGCGCTGGTCGAGGCCGGGGCGGCTCTCGGTCAGGCCGACGACCGCGGAGGCGACCTCGACGGCGAGCCGGAAGCTGAGGCGGGAGAGGTCGGCGGTGCCGGCGCGGCGCAGGTTGCCGAGCTGCTCCTCGGTGATCCGGACCATGACGTCGCGGTAGTGCTCGTCGACCCGGCGCGGCGTGAAGAAGCGGGCCGTCTGGCGGCGGTGCTCGCGGTGCTCGGGGCCGTCGCGGTACAGCACCGGCCGCCGGATGCGCGCCGGCAGCTTCTCGACGGTCTCCACCCCGAGGCCGGCCTGCACGGTGCCGGTGCTGCGCAGCACGGCCCGCCCGGCCGCGTGCCCGGTGACGTGCCAGACACCGTCGTCCCCGAGCTCGACGGGGCACCCGGCGGCGGTGTCGCCGCGGTCGATCTTGCGCGCGCTGTCATTGATCGACGTCACCACCCAACCATACGTGGTGCCACCTCTGAGCCAACCTGCTTGCTGGCGGTACCATTGTGTGCCATAGTGGTGCCATGGACCTGACACCGTATGTGGCCTCGCTCGGCCGGGAGCTGTTGACGGCCGCGGACGCCGGGGGCGACGACAACGCCAAGCTGATCGACCGGCTGACCGTGTCGATGGAGTCGGCGATCCGGCTCGCCCTGCTCGAGGCACTGTCGGCCGCGGCCGACGAGATCACCCGGGAGCTGGCCCCCGGCTCGGTCCAGGTGCGCCTGCGCGGCCGTGACCCGGAGTTCGTCGTGACGCCGCAGCCGGCGGAGCAGTTCCCGGCCGGCGCCGCCGACCAGGGCGCGGCGCCGGTCGACTTCGAGGAGGGCGCCACCGCGCGGATCAACGTCCGCCTCCCGGAGCAGCTCAAGGCCGCGGTCGAGGAGGCCGCCGCCAAGGAGGGCCGCTCCGTCAACGCGTGGCTCGTGCGGGCCGCCGCGGCCGCGCTGCGCGACCACGGCTCCGGCTTCCGCAGCAAGCCCGGCCCACAGCGGTACACCGGCTGGGCTCGCTAGTCCCCAGCTGCAGTTTTCCTTCTCCGACCCGTCACGAGGGGACCACCATGCCTGTTTTCGCCACCCCCGAACCGATCTCCGTCACGATCGACCTCGCCGTCGGCGACGTGCGGCTCGTCGCGAGCGAGCGCGCCGACACCGTGGTCGAGGTGCGGCCGAGCGACGAGTCCGACGAGTCCGACGTGCAGGCCGCGCAGCTGACCCGGGTCGACTACGCCAACGGCACGCTGACCGTCCGCGGGCCGAAGCCCCGGCTGTTCGACTTCTCCAAGAAGACCAGGTCGGTCAACGTCCTGGTCGAGTTGCCCGCCGGCTCGGCCGTGCACGGCGACGTGGCGGTCGGCGACGTCCACAGCACCGGCGTGCTGGGCGAGTGCCGGCTCAAGGCGACCGTCGGGCACTTCCGGCTCGACCGGACCGGCCCGGCCCGGCTGGACACCACCGGCCACGTCGCGGTCGACACCGTCGCCGGCAACGCCGAGGTCGCCACCGGCACCGGGCAGGTGCAGATCGGCGAGATCGGCGGCACCGCCGTTGTCAAGAACTCCAACGGCAACACCGAGATCGGCGCCGTCGCCGGCGACCTGCGGGTGCGGTCGGCCAACGGCAGCATCGTCGTCGACCGGGCCGGCGCCGGCGTGGACGCCAGGACCTCCAACGGCACCATCCGGGTCGGCCGGGTCGTGCGCGGCTCGGTCGCGCTGAACACCGCGGCCGGCGACGTGGAGATCGGCGTCGCCGCGGGCACCGCCGCCTGGCTCGACCTGAAGACCAGCCACGGGCGGGTGAGCAACGCGCTGGACGGCACCGACCAGGGGCCCGCGGACTCCGCGGAGACCGTCGAGGTCCGGGTGCACACCTCTTTCGGCGACATCACCGTCCGCCGTTCCTGACCTCCTGAAGACCTCCTGAAGACCTCCTGAAGGGAGCCCTTCTCATGACCGTTTCATCCGAGCCGGCGATCGCGGTGCGTGGACTGCGCAGGTCGTTCGGTGAGCATGTCGTGCTGGACGGTATCGACCTGGACGTGCCGCGGGGGAGCGTGTTCTCGCTGCTCGGTGCGAACGGCGCGGGCAAGACCACCACGGTGAAGATCCTGTCGACGTTGATCCGGGCCGACGGGGGAAGTGTGCGGGTCGCGGGGCATGACGTGGCGGTCTCGCCGGACGCGGTCCGGGCCGCGATCGGCGTCACCGGCCAGTTCTCCGCGGTCGACAACCTGCTGACCGGCCGGGAGAACCTGGCCCTGATGGCCGACCTGCAGCACCTGGGCCGGGCGGCGGGCCGGCGCCGGGTCGCCGAGCTGCTCGACCGGTTCGACCTGGCCGACGCCGCGAGCAAGCCGGCCGCGACCTACTCCGGCGGCATGCGCCGGCGGCTCGACCTGGCCATGACCCTGGTCGGCACCCCGCAGGTGATCTTCCTCGACGAGCCCACCACGGGCCTGGACCCGCGCAGCCGGCGCGGGATGTGGCAGATCGTACGCGACCTCGTCGCGGGCGGCGTGACGATCTTCCTGACCACGCAGTACCTCGAAGAGGCCGACGAGCTCGCGGACCGCATCGCGGTGCTCGACCACGGCCGCATCGTCGCCGAAGGGACCGCGGACGAGCTCAAGCGCCGCATCCCCGGTGGCCACGTCCTGCTGCGCTTCGCCGACCCCCACGACCTCGAGACCGCCGCGCTCGCCGTCGGTCAGGCGTCCCGCGACAGCGAGGCGCTCGCCCTGCGGGTCCCGCACGACGGCAGCCTGGCAGAGCTGAAGGCCCTGATCGACCGGCTCGACCGGCACGCGGTCCGGGTCGACTCGCTCAGCGTGCACACCCCCGACCTCGACGACGTCTTCCTCGCCCTCACCGGCACGCAGAAGGTGGCCACCTCATGAGCTCTTTCGCCCTGACCGACTCGGCGACCATGCTGCGCCGCAACCTCCGGCGCATGGTCCGCTACCCGTCGATGACGATCACCCTCATCGGCATGCCGATCGTGTTCCTGCTGCTCTTCGTCTACGTCTTCGGCGGCACCCTCGGCGCCGGGATCGGCGGCCCGTCCGGCGGCCGCGCGGAGTACGTCAACTACGTCACGCCCGCGATCATCCTGATGACGATCACCGCCGCCGTGCAGGGCACCACCATCTCGGTCGCCATGGACATGACCGAGGGCATCGTCGACCGGTTCCGCACGATGGCCATCGCCCGGGTCTCCGTCCTCACCGGGCACGTCGTCGGCAGCCTCATCCAGACGATGCTCGGCATCGCGACGGTCACCGGCGTCGCGCTGCTCATCGGCTTCCGCCCGTCGGCCGGCCCCGGCGACTGGCTCGCCCTGGTCGGCGTGCTGGTCCTGATGGCGCTCGCGTTCATCTGGCTGTCGGTGGCGCTCGGCCTGGCCAGCAGGACCGTCGAGTCCTCCAGCAACGTCGGCATGCCGCTGATCCTGCTGCCGTTCCTCGGCAGCGGCTTCGTCCCCACCGACTCGATGCCGACCGCGCTGCGCTGGTTCGCCGAGTACCAGCCGTTCACCCCGCTCATCGAGACCATCCGCGGCCTCCTGCTGGGCACGCCGATCGGCAACAGTGCCGCCATCGCCGTCGGCTGGTGCGTCGCGATCGGGCTCGGCGGCTACCTCTGGTCCAAGAAGCTGTTCAACCGCGAATCCACCCGATAGCGTTCACCGGGTTCCTCGTACGCATGTTCGAACATCGTGTAAAGTGGGCGGCATGATGGACCTGGCGTACCAGCCCTCGATGTTCGACACCGCCGTCGCGGCCGAGCCGGCGCTCGGCCCGCTCGACGGGCACGTGGCGCGGCACGAGCTGAGCCGCGGCGCCTGGGTCGACCATCTGCCCGGCTGGGTCCTCGGCAGCGACGCGGTCCTGCAGACCCTGCTCGACGACGTCGACTGGCGGGCCGAGCGCCGCCGGATGTATGACGGGGTGGTCGACGTGCCCCGCCTCCTCCGGTGGTTCGGCGAGGGGGAGCTCCTCCCGCACCCCCTGCTCACCGAGGCCCGCCGCCGCCTCACCGCACACTACGTCGAGGAGCTCGGCGAGCCGTTCGTGAGCGCGGGCATGTGCCTCTATCGCGACGGCCGCGACAGCGTCGCCTGGCACGGCGACACGATCGGCCGCGGCTCCCGCTTCGACACGATGGTGGCGATCGTCTCGTTCGGCTCGCCGCGCGCCCTGCTCCTGCGCCCCCGCGGCGGCGGCGAGAGCCTGCGGTTCCCGCTCGGCCACGGCGACCTGATCGTCATGGGCGGCTCCTGCCAGCGCACGTGGGAGCACGCGATCCCGAAGACGGCGCGGCCGGTCGGGCCGCGGGTGAGCGTCCAGTTCCGCCCGGTCGGGGTCGCCTGACCGGCGCCTGGGCCGGAGTTCGGCCCTGGTCCCGCCCGTTCGGGATCGCCCGGCCGGGGCGATCCGTCGATGCGTGACTCCCCGGCCGGGAGCCCGTATCGTGAGAGCGGCTCGGATCGTGGGAAGGTGAGCCGGATGAGCCAGGTCGATCGTTTCGCAGTGTTCCCGGAGTTGCACATCACGGTCGACCCCCTGCCCAACCAGGCGATCCGCGTCCGGGTCGCGGGCGAGATCACGATGGAGAACGTCGCCGAGCTCCGCACGGTCCTGCACCGCGCCATCGACGACGTCCGGGCCACCGCGGTCGAGGTCGACCTCGGACTGGTGACCTTCATCGACTCGACGGGCATCGGCAAGCTGGTCGCCGCCCGGGCCCACGCCCGCGGCAGCCACAGCGACCTGTGGATCGTCAACCCCAGCCCGGGCGTCCGCCGCGTCCTGAACCTCCTCGGCCTGCTGGAGATCCTGTCCGGCCCGACCTGGGCCCCGCCCAAGTCCGCCTGACCCACGCCCGGCCACCCGCGCCGTGCCGCGACCGCCCGCGCCGTCCGTGCTGCGCCCGTCCGTGCCGTGCCGTGCCCGCGCCGTGCCGTGCCCGTGCCGTGCCGTGCCCGTGCCGCGCCGCATTCGCCGGGGTCGCGTCGGCAGTCCGCGGCCGCGGCCCCGCTCGCCAACAGGCTGCTGGCCGTGCAGCGGGCGGTGGCCATGATCGTGGGAAACATCTGGCTGTCATGGCAGCCAGATCGCTCCCATGATCATGGGTGGACGCCGTCGGCCTGCGTCGCGGCTGCGTCCGCGCCATGATCCATGGCGAGTTCTGGCTGCCATGACAGCCGGATCCTGCCATTGATCAAGGGCGGGTCACGGTCGCAGCGTTGCCAGGGCGCGAGCCAGGCGGCGGACGCCCTCCTGCAGCTGGTCCGGGGCCGCCGCGGCGAAGGTCAGGCGGAGGTGGGCGGCGTCGGGCTCAGCCGCGAACCACGGGCGGCCCGGGAAGACCACCACCTGCTCCGCCGCGGCGGCCGTCGTGAGCGACACGTCGTCCACGCCGTGGGGGAGGGTGGTCCAGAGGTGCAGGCCCCCCGACGGCACCCGGGCGGGCAGCAGCTCCGGCAGGAACCGCCGCAGCGCGTCGAGCAGCGCCGTGCGGCGGGTGCCCAGGGACAGCCGCAGCGAGCGCAGGTGGCGGGGCCAGGCCGGCGACGTCACGAAGTCCAGCGCGGCCTGCTGCAGCGGGCCTGCCACGAAGAAGTCGTCGAGGACGCGTGCCGCGCGCAGGCGGGCGCCGGCCGCACCGCGGGCGCCGATGGCCGCCAGGCGCAGGCCGGGGGCGGCCGGCTTGGTCAGCGAGCGCAGGTACACGACGTGGCCGTCCGGGTCGTCGGCGACCAGCGGCGGGGGCGGGTCGCCGTCGATCGCCAGGTCGCGGGCGTAGTCGTCCTCCAGCAGGAACGCCCCCGCCGCGCGCACCGCCGCCATGACCTCCGGCCGCCGGGACGCCGACAGCACCGCACCGTGCGGGTTCGCATACAGCGGCTGGCAGTAGAACAGCCGCGCCCCGGTGCGCCGGAACGCCGCGGCCAGCAGGTCGGGGCGGACCCCGTCGGCGTCCGCCGGGACCGGGACCACCCGCAGTCCGGCGGCGCGGGCCGCGGCCAGCGCCCCGAGGTACGTCGGAGCCTCCATCAGCACCGGATCGCCGGGTGCGACCAGCGCGCGGAACGCGGTCGACAGCGCCGCCTGCCCACCGGGGCACAGCACCAGGTCGTCGGCCCGCAGCGCGCCGCCGGCCGTGCGGGCGAACCACGCCCGCAGGTCCTCCCGCCCCTCGACCGGCCCGCGCTGCCACGCCGCCGGGTGGCGGGCCGCGCGGGCCAGCGCCGCGCCGAGGGCGGCCGCGGGCTGCAGGTCGGCGTCGAGGTAGCCGCCGGAGAGCGGGATCATGCCCGGCCGGGGGACGGCGAGCAGCGCCTGCATCGAGTCCGAGCCGGCCGGGCCCGGACCGAGCGCAATCGACTGCCACGAGAGGTCGGCCACCGGCCCCGCGGCGCGGGCGGCGACGAACGTGCCCCGGCCCGGCTGCGCGTCCACCACGCCCTCCGCGGCGAGCCGGCGGATCGCCCGGGCCACCGTCACCGGCGACGCCTGGTGCCGCGCGGTGAGCTCGCGCACCGTGGGCAGCCGGGTGCCGGCCGGGGCGCCGTGACTGAGCGCTCGGAGATCTTGGATAACGCGAGCGGCTGCGTTATCGTCATTCATGAGAGCCAAGGATAACGCTACTCCACCGATCGCGATAACGGGCCTGCTCGGGGTGCTGGCGTTCAGCGTGTCCCTGCCGGCGACACGGCTCGCGGTCGAGCACCTCGACCCCTGGTTCGTCGCGTTCGGGCGGGCGGTCGGCGCCGGGCTGCTCGCGATGGTGTACCTGGCCGCGTCGCGGGCCCCGCGCCCCACGGGGCACCAGTGGCGTCGCCTGGCCGTCGTCGCGCTCGGCGTGGTAGTCGGCTTCCCGCTCTTCACCTCCCTCGCGCTGCAGGACCGCACCGCCGCGCACGGAGCCGTCGTCGTCGCGCTGCTGCCCGCGATCACCGCCGGGTTCGCCGTCCTGCGCGCCGGCGAGCGCCCGTCGCCCGCGTTCTGGCTGGCCGGCGGGGCCGGGCTGGCGGCCGTGCTGACCTTCCTGATCGCCGGCGGCGCGGTGAGCGGCGCGGCCGGCCTCTCCGACCTGTACCTCCTCGTCGCGGTCACGCTGTGCGGGCTCGGCTACGCCGAGGGCGGCGCGCTGGCCCGCGAGCTCGGCGGCGCGCGGACCATCTGCTGGGCGCTCGTGCTGGCCATGCCGGCGACCACGGCGGTCACGGCCGTCGTGGCGCTGCGCCACCCGCCGCACGCCTCGGCCGCCGCCTGGACCGGGTTCGGCTACCTCACCGTGGTGTCGATGTTCCTCGGGTTCTTCGCGTGGTACGCCGGGCTCGCGCGCGGCGGGGTGGCGCGCACCGGACAGCTCCAGCTCGCGCAGCCGGTGCTCACCCTCGCCTGGTCGGCCCTGCTGCTGCACGAGCACGTGCCGGTGCCCGCCATGGTGGCGGCCCTGGCGGTACTGCTGTGCGTCGCGCTGACGCAGCGCCTCCGCGCGCCGCGACTGCTAGTTTCGCAGCATGCGCATCGCGTTCGCGGCTGACGACGAGAACGAGACCACCCGGGCGGTCGTCGAGCACCTCGTGTCCGCTGGGCACGAGGTCCTCGACGTGCGGGCCGCTGGCGTCGCGTGGCCGGTGCTCGGCGAGCGGGTCGGCCGCGCCGTCGTCGACGGCGCCGCCGACCTCGGCGTCGTGATGTGCTGGACCGGCACCGGCACGGCGATCGCCGCGAACAAGGTGCCGGGCGTGCTCGCCGCCGTCGCCTGGGACCCGTGGATCGCCCGCGGCGCGCGGCTGTGGAACGACGCGAACGTCCTCGCGATGAGCCTCAAGCGCCTCGCACCCGACGTCGCCGTCGAGGTGCTCCAGGCCTTCCTCGACGTGCCCACCCCGGACCCCGACGAGGCGGAGAACATCGCGCTGCTCAGGCGCACGGTGACCAATCCGTGATGTAGCAATGCATCCGGCGGTGCAACCGTCTCCGCGTGCCCGAGGTCATTGCACAGTGAACGGCGACGCACATCGCCGTTGATCGCGACGCAGCAAACCATCGGCTCCGTCGGCGTTTCCGGCGACCCTTGTGGTGGGGGCGGTGCATGCCCGCGCCCAGTCCACACTGGAGGGTCCACAGTAGACGTCGGCTGATTCGTGCTGCCCGCGTGCCCGAAAACCGTCCGCGGCACCCCAACCGCGGCGTCCTTGAGAGGTCCGACACGTGAATAGAAGATCAGGTGCGCTGGTGGCCGGCACGGTCACCGCGGCGCTAGTGCTGTCCGCCTGCGGGGGTGGCTCAAGTACCGACAATACCAGCAAGTCCGATGGGCAGAAAGGCGGCTTCAACGCCGCGCTGACCGCTGTGGTCAACCCGTCCGACAAGAAGGGCGGCACCCTCAAGCTCACCAACCATGACGACCCCGACTCGTACGACCCCGCGCGCACGTACTACGCGAACATCTGGAACTTCATGAAGGGGTACTTCGTCCGCACGCTGCTGACGAACGAGGCCAAGCCGGGCGAGGACGGCCTGAAGCTCGTGCCCGACATGGCCACCGAGATGCCGAAGGTCGAGGACGGCGGCAAGAAGTACACCTTCACGCTGAAGGACGGCCTCAAGTTCGAGGACGGCTCGCCGATCACCTCGAAGGACGTCAAGTACGGCATCGAGCGGGTCTTCGCCCAGGACGTGCTCTCCGGCGGCCCGACGTACCTCATCGACGCCCTCGACCAGGACCAGCAGTACCCCGGTCCGTACAAGGACCCGGACCCGAACAAGCTCGGCCTCAAGTCGGTGCAGACGCCCGACGACAAGACCATCGTGTTCACGCTGAAGGCGCCGCTGAGCGACTTCCCGTACCTGCTCGCCATGCCCGGCGCCGGCCCGGTGCCGAAGGACAAGGACACCGGCGTCAAGTACGGTGACAAGCCGGTCTCGTCGGGCCCGTACAAGTTCCAGTCGTACGACGCCGGCAAGAAGGCCGTCCTGCTCCGCAACGAGAACTGGGACCCGAAGACCGACTCGGTGCGCAAGGCGCTGCCCGACCAGATCGAGGTCGTCTTCGGCACCGCGGTCGAGGAGATCGACAACCAGCTCATCTCCGGCCAGGTCGACCTCGACACCGCGCAGACCGGTGTCCAGCAGGGTTCGCAGGCCAAGGTGCTGCTGAACCCGGACGTGAAGAAGAACGCGGACGCGCCGGTCACCGGCTTCATCCGGTACTTCGCCATCAACACCAAGGTCGCGCCGTTCGACAACATCCACTGCCGCAAGGCCGTCATCTACGCCACCGACAAGGTCACGATGCAGACCGCCCGCGGCGGCCCCGACGCCGGCGGCGACATCGCCACCAACATGCTGCCGCCGAACATCGCCGGCCACGACCCGAAGCTCGACCCCCTGAACACCAAGTCGGGCAAGCCGCAGCTCGACAAGGCCAAGGAAGAGCTGGCGCTGTGCGGCAAGCCGACCGGCTTCGAGACGGTCATCGCGACCCGCAACTCCGGCAAGGAGCCGAAGACGGCCGAGGCGCTGCAGCAGTCCCTCGCCGCGATCGGCATCACGGCCCGCCTCGACCCGAGTGACGCGTCGCTGTACTTCCGCTCGACCATCGGCGCGCCGTCGAACACGAAGGCCAAGGGCTACGGCCTGATGATGGCCGGCTGGGGTGCGGACTACCCGACCGCCTCCGGCTTCCTGAAGGTGCTCGTCGACGGGCGGCAGATCCTGCCCAGCGGCAACAACAACTTCTCCGAGCTGGACAACGCCGAGATCAACAGCCTCATCGACAAGGCGCAGGCCGAGTCCGACCAGACCAAGGCGGCCGAGATCTGGAGCCAGATCAACAAGCTCGTCATGGACGAGTCGGTGCTCGTGCCCTTCACCTACGACAAGGCGCTCAACGTCCGCAACCCGCGGCTGACGAACGTGTTCATCAGCCAGTACTACGGGATGGTGGACTTCGGCAGCCTCGGCGTCACGAGCTGACCGCGCGGGAGTGCCCGGGTTGACGAGGGACTTCCCGGGCACGCGGTGACGCGCGCGGCCGTTCTTCCTCCTTGGGGCGGCCGCGTTCGTCCGGCCCGGGTCCGTTCCCGACGGACCCGGGCCGCGTCATGCGCTCAATAGGCGACGTTGACCCGGCGGTGGATCGTCGCCGGGTCGCCGGCCACGCGCAGCATCGCGTGGGCCACGTCCGCCCGCGACAGCGTCCGTCCACTCCGGACGTTTCGGTCGACGACGGTCCGATATGGACGGTGCCCGCCGTCGGTGAGCCGCGGCGGCGCGACGAGCGTCCAGTCCAGCCCGCTGCCGCGCAGCACCCGCTCGGCCTCGGCCAGGTCGGCGAACCCGTGCCGCAGCACCCACTGCACCAGCGGCTTGGCGACGGCGCGCATGAGCAGGCTGTCGCCCGCGTCGGCGACCCGGCCGGCCGCGTCGACGGAGACGATCCGCCGCACGCCGGTGGCGAGCATGGCCGCGACCTCTGCCCGCGCGCCGTCGGCCTGCACGGTCGACGGCCCGGTGCCGCGCGGCCCGAGCGCGGAGAGCACCGCGTCGCGGCCCGCGACCGCGCCGGCGATCGCGTCGTGGTCGCCGAGCTCCGCGACCACGACCTCGCACCCGAGGTCGCCGGGGTCCCGCCGCGCGACGGCGGTGATCTCGTGCCCCGCCGCGAGCCCCTGCGTGATGAGTTGGCGCCCGATCCCGCCGGTGGCGCCGAACACGGTGAGTTTCATGGGATCCCCCTGGCTCCGTTCGGGCCAACAACCCTGTGGGTTAGTGAGCACTCACTAACCTCTACACTGTGTAGCGGGGCAACGCATGGTGTCAAGGGCTGGAGGGCGCGAAGGTGGCGACGCGGGACGTGATCCTGGACGCGGCGGCGGGGGTGCTGCGCACCCACGGCCTGGCCAACGCCACGACGCGGGAGATCGCCCGCGCCGCCGGGTTCTCCGAGGCCACCCTCTACAAGCACTTCCGCGACAAGGTCGACCTCATGGTCGCCGTGCTCCACGAGCGCGGCCCCCAGTTCATCCCGATGCTGCAGACCCTCCCGGCCCGCGCCGGCGAGGGCGACCTCCGCGCGACCCTGACCGAGCTGGCCACCGTGGCCATCGGCTTCTACCGCGACGGCTTCCCGATGTTCGCGTCGATCTTCTCCGACCCGGCGATCCTGGGCGCCCACCGCGACCAGCTGCGCGCCCAGAACCTCGGCCCGCACCGCGCGAACGACGCCCTCGCCGACTACCTGCGGGCCGAGCAGGCCCTCGGCCGGGTGCGCCCCGACGCCGACCTGGTCGCCGTGGCCGCGCTGCTGCTGGGCGCCTGCTTCCAGCACGCGTTCATCACCAACTTCGCCGACCGCCGGGCCGACAGCGAGGCGGCGAGTGGCTTCGTGGCCGAGCTTCGCCTGTGACGCCGTCGGAAACGCGACCTGCGCCCGGCCCGGGACTCTGGAAGTCTGGGTCCGTGCGCATGGGATGGACGGCGGCCGCCGTGGCCGTGGTGCTGGTCGTCGGGGTGGGCATCGCCTACGCCCTCACGCGGGGCGGCGAGTCGCCCCCGCGCCATCCCGCGCCCCCCGCGGCGACCGCCCAGCTGCCCGGCGTCAGCCCCAGCCCCACCGCGGACTGCGCCGCCACCATCGTGCGGCGCATGTCGCTCGAGGAGCGGGTCGGCCAGCTGCTCATGATCGGCACCCCGGTCGGTTCGCCGGTGGATGCGAAGGCGGCGATCCAGCGGTACCACCTGGGCGGCATCTTCCTCGCCGGCCGCAGCACCGCCTCGGCCGCCACGCTCAAGCAGGCCGTCGACCAGCTGCAGGCCGCCGCCGGCGACGTGCGCCTCCACGTGGCCGTCGACCAGGAGGGCGGGCAGGTCCAGACGCTGCAGGGCCCCGACTTCCCGGCGATCCCGACCGCCGTCAACCAGGGCAAGCTGGACCAGCAGGCGCTCGCCGCGAACACGGCGGAGTGGGCGGGCCGGCTGCAGAAGATCGGCGTGACGCTCGACCTCGCCCCGGTGGCGGATGTGGTACCCCAGGAGATCGGCACCGCGAACCCGCCCATCGGCAAGTTCCAGCGGCAGTACGGCCCGTCGCCCGGCCCGGTCGCCGACGACGTCGCCACCGTCGTCGCCGCCGTGCAGGGTGCCGGGGTGCTCACCACGCTCAAGCACTTCCCCGGCCTCGGCCGCGTCCGGGTCAACACCGACACGTCGACAGGCGCGCGCGACGACCTGACGACCGCCGAGGATCCCGCGCTGGAGCCGTTCCGCCAGGGGATCGCGGCCGGTTCGGCGGCCGTGATGATGTCGTCGGCGGCGTATCCGAAGCTCGACCCCGACGCGACCGTCGCCGCCTTCTCCGAGAAGATCGTGACCGGGCTGCTGCGGGACCGGCTGGGCTTCCAGGGGATGGTGCTCTCCGACGACCTCGGTGCGGCCAAAGCGGTCTCCGGTGTACCCCTGGCGCAGCGCGCCGTCCGGTTCGTGCGGGCCGGCGGCGACGTGGCCCTCACGGTGCGCCTGTCCGACGCCGGCCCGTGGACGGACGCGCTGCTGGCGGCGGCGAAGGCCGACCCGGCGTTCGCCGACCGGGTGGCGCAGAGCGCGACCCGGGTGCTGGCGACGAAGGTGCGAGCCGGCCTGGCCAAATGCCAGTAGGTCAGTAGCGGACGATCAGCGCGACCCGCGCATCCCCGCTGAGGCTGCCGTCCCCGACGAACGTGACCTCCCCGCCGTGGCGGGCCACCGCCTCGACGATGTCGTCGACCGCGTCGTCGATGAGCGTGGCCGATTCGTCGTGCCTGGGCTCCTGGTCCGGCGGGTGCAGGTGGTCGCCGTGCACCCAGGCCGGGCTGTGGTAGCTCTCCTCGACCAGCAGGTGGGCCGCGCGCCCGTGATGCGCCAGGCTCCACACCTCGGCCAGCCCGGCCGCGAAGCGGTTCGCGCCGCGCGCCACGTCGAGCGCCTCCAGGGCGGCCACCTGCCGCATGTTGTCGTACGCGGCGAGCTGCGGCGCCAGCAGCCGGTACACCTCGTGCGCCCCGGCGTGGTCGTAGTTGCCCTGGACGGCCCCGGCGATGGGGCGCCCCCACTCCTCGGCGAAGAACGCGAGGTACCGCTCGACCCCGAGCAGGAACACCGGCCGCGAGTCGAGCGCGTCGACGTCGGCGAGCGATGAGGCGACGTCCCGGAAGAACTGCCGGTGCCGCTCGTCGCGGATCGCGCTCGGGTTCTGCCCGTAGTCGCGCGGCAGCCCGGTCGTCCCGCCCGGCCCCTCGTGCGTGAACGGGAACCCGTGCGAGCGCACCTCGACCAGGTCGTCCCCGTCGCCGCTCCACAGCCGGGTCGGCTGCTCGGACAGCACGAGCGCCCAGTACCGGTGCCGCCGCGCCGCGTCGGCGACGACGTCGCGCACCTCGTAGGTGTCGGCGACGACGACCCGCTCGTTGACGGTCGTGTCGAGGAGCCGGACGTGCACCTGGCCGGGCGACGCGAACAGCGCCAGCCCGTCGCCGACCTGCCGCAGGTCCAACTGCTCGGCGGCGTCGGCGATCTCCTGGTACACCTGGGCGGCGACCGGCTTCGGCACGGCCTCGTCGGTCTCCAGCCGCCGCTTGGCCTCGGCGAGGAGATTGCGCAGCCGGATCGGATCCTGCTGGTTCTCGGGCGGCGTGCGATGGGTCGGCATCAGCAGGGAGACCGCCGGATACCCGCTCGGCGTCAGGGTCGCCAGATCCTTCACCGTCATGCGCCCACGGTCCCGCGGGCGGGCGGTGTACTGGCTCGCCTACCGGGAGTGAACGAGGTGGTCGGGCATGGTCGGGTTGGCCACGTATTGACAGTCGTCGACCATGGCCGATGCAATGAGCGCTGCCGGAACCACCCATCTGACGAGCACGGAAGCCGGGGTGTGATGACGGAACGGGTCGCCGTGCGGTTCACGGGCGGACGCGGCGGGGAGTGTCAGCTCAGCTGGGGTCAGACGGCGATCTGGCGGGCGATCCAGCGGCTCGTGCCCGACGACGCGAGCCTCAACCTGAGCTGGGTGACCGCCATCGAGGACGAGGGCATCGCGACCCGCGTGCCGGTCGAGCGCGTCACCGGGACCGTCGCGCACGTCATGGCCCGCCACGAGTCGCTGCGCACCAACGTCCGCGACGGGCGTCAGGTCGTCGCCCGAGAGGGCGTGATCGAGGTGCACCTGGTGGACGCCGGGGACCCCGCCCGGGCAGCCAGGGAGCTCCAGGAGACGCTCACCGCGCCCGCGTTCGACTACGCGAACGAGTGGCCGCTGCGCGTCGGGATGGTCCGCTCCGGCGGCGTCGTCACCCACGCCGTCTTCGTCATCTGCCACCTCGTCACCGACCGGGGCGGCCTCGACACCCTCGTCGGCGACGTGCTCGCCGGGCTCGCCGGCGCGCCGAGCGCGGAGCCGCCCGACCGCCAGCCGTACGACCTGGCCCTGCACCAGGCCTCGCCGCAGGGCCGCCGGCAGAGCGCCAAGGCGCTGCGCTACTGGGACCGCCACCTGCGGGCGGTGCCGCGGCAGCGGTTCCAGGAGACCGGCGAACCCCCGCGGTACACCAGCGCCACCCTCAGCTCGCCCGCCGGTGACCTGGCCGTCAGCGCGCTCGCCGACCGCGAGCAGGTGTCCGGGTCCACCGTCATCCTCGCCGCCGCCGCGCTCCAGCTGGCCCGGCAGACCGGCGCGCGGGAGGCCGTCCTCCAGGTCATCGTCAGCAACCGGTTCCGCCCCGGGCTGGCCGGCTCGGTCGGGCCGGCGTCGCAGGACGGGCTGTGCGTGGTCGAGGTCGGCGACGACGACCTGCGCACCGTGATCCGCCGGACGGCGCAGGCGTCGATGCAGGCGTACCTGCACGCCCAGTACGACCCGGAGGACCTCGACAAGCTGCTCGCGGAGCACGGCGTCGACCTGTCGTGCTCGTTCAACGACCGCCGCTTCGACGCGCAGACCCCGCCCGGCACCGACGTCCGCGACATCAGCGCGCTGCTGCCCGGCACCACGCTGCGGTGGGAGCCGGTCGAGCAGTACGGCGCCCGGTACTTCCTGCACGTCAACGCGGTCCCGCAGGTGCTCGACCTGACCCTGTTCGCCGACGTCAGCGTGTTCCCGGAGACCGCCGTGGAGGCGCACCTGCGCGGCATCGAGGCGCTGCTCGTCGCCGAGGCGCTCCAGCCCGCCTGACCCGCAGTGCCCGCCTACGCCGACGCCACCTCCTGCGAGCCCGGCGGCACCCTGCGGTTCGCGCTGAGCGAGGACTCGCCGGTGACCGTGTACGACGCCACCGACGACCGGATCGTCCACATCGGTCACGCGACCGCGCCCGTGTGGGAGCTCGCCGTCCCGTCCGGCTGGCCGAGTTCGCTGTACCGCGCCGAGGTCGCCGGCGACGAGGTCTGGTTCGTGGTCCGGGCCGCCGCGCCGGCCGCGCCGATCCTGGTCTCGGTGCCGTTCCCGACCTGGCTCGCGTACCACCGCGCGGGCGTCCCCGGCGAGAGCCTGTACTACTTCGAGGAGGCCGGCCGCGCCGACCGCGTCTCGTTCGACTGCCCCGGCATCGGCCCGCCGCCGGAGCGCTGGGAGGAGGGCCTGCTGCGCTGGCTGCGCCGCACGGGCCACGCGGCCGACTTCTGCTCCGGCCTCGACCTGCACGAGCGCGGCCCGCAGCTGCTGCGCGACTACCGGCTGCTGGTCGTCAACGGCCACGACGAGTACTGGTCGAAGGAGATGCGCGACGCCGTCGAGGCCTTCGTCGACGCCGGCGGCAACCTCGCCTGCTTCGCCGCCAACACCGCCTACTGGCAGGCCCGCTTCGAGGACGGCGGCCGCACGATGGTCTGCTACCGCGACGCCGTCCGCGACCCGCTCGCCGCCACCGACCCGGCGCGGGCCACGGTCGAGTGGTCGGCCGCCCCGGTGCACCGGCCGGAGAACGCCATGACCGGGGTCAGCTACCGGCACGGCGCCGGCGCCTGGGGCGACTTCATGGACGTCATGAAGGAGACCGAGTACACCGCCCGCTTCGCCGCCCACTGGGTCTTCGCCGGCACCGGCCTGCGCGACGGTGACGGCTTCGCGCTCGGCGCCGTGGGCTACGAGACCGACGCGGCCCTGTTCGCCGAGGACGGGGGTGTTCCGGTGGTGACCGGCGGTGACGGCACGCCGCCCTCGTTCGTCGTGCTCGCCACCGCCGACCTGCGGCACTGGCGGCGGTACGGCCAGGGCGGCCACGCGACCATGGGCGTCTTCCGCCGGGGAGGGGGCACGGTGTTCACCGCGGCCACCGTGAACTGGGGCGCGTCGCTCGGCGACCCGGTGACCGACCGGATCACCCGCAACGTGCTCGACCGGCTGTCGGCGCCGCCCGCCCCGCCGCCGTGGGACGTGATCGGCCCGGCGCCCGACCTGGTCGCGCTCACGGCCTGTGAGCATGCCTTCTGGGCGATCGATGCGGCAGGTGTACTGCTGGTGCGCCGCGCGAGCGGCCAGAACGTCCCCTGGTGGCCGGTGGTCGCGGGCGGTGAGCCGCCGGTGTGCCTGGCCGCACCGCGCGAGGCGGTCGGGGGCCGGCCCGTCGGCCTGTACGGGGTGACGGAGCGCGGCCGCCTGCTGCACCGCCCGCCGGTGCGCGAACCCGCGGAGTGGGAGCCGGTCGGCGCGGCGCCGCCGGGCACGCGGGCCCTCGCGGTCGCCGACGGGCGGTTCTTCGCCGTCACCGCCGACGACCGCCTGTGGTGCGCGCCGATTGCGGAGCCGGACGACTGGGTCACCGCGGGTGACGGCGGCGGCGTCAGCACCCTCACCGCGGTCGGCGGCCTGCTCGTCGGGGCCTGCCCAGACGGCCGGATCCGGATGCGCCGGCCGGTCCCGGGGACTTCGGGGACATCGCCGGGCGCCGAAGCGTGGGAAAATCTCGGGTACGCGGCAGGCCGCACGGTGCTCGCCGGCTACGAGGGACGTCTCGTCGGCGCGGGCACCGACGGCCGGCTCGCGTGGCGCGAGACCGGGCGGGAGATCAACGGGGAATCTCCTCCGCCGGGGGTGTCGAGGAGCGGGTGAGCCGTTCGTCGTCGTGACGGAACCATCCCCGCGAAGGAGGAGACGTCATGCGATTCCTGCTCATGATCGCCGTCGAGGACGAGCCGGTCACCGACGAGCCCACCGGTGACGACGTGCTGCGCTGGGTCAAGGAGATGGACGAGCGCGGCGTGCGGGTGCTCGGCAACCGGGTCGTGCCGCCGGCCGAGGCCACCACCGTGCGGGTGCGCAACGGCGACGTGGTGCTCACCGACGGCCCGTTCGCCGAGACCCGCGAGCAGATGGCCGGCTTCGACATCGTCGAGTGCGAGTCGTTCGAGGAGGCGATCGAGGTCGCCGCCCAGCACCCGGTGGCCCGCTCGGGGCTGATCGAGGTCCGCCCCTTCTGGGAACCGTGACCTCTTCAGAGGAGGTCGCGGGGTCGCAGCGAAGCGGAGGCCCCGTGACCTCGTCAGAGGAGGTGCGTGACGCTGTCGCCCGCGTCTATGCCGACGAGTGGGGCCGGATCGTGGCGACGTTGATCCGGTTCACCGGCGACTGGGACCTCGCCGAGGAGTGCGCCCAAGACGCCTTCGCCCAGGCCCTCGTGCGCTGGCCGGCCGACGGCGTGCCGCGGCGGCCGGGCGCCTGGCTCACCACGACCGCGCGCAACCGGGCGCTCGACCGGTTGCGCCGCGGGGCCGTCGAGGCCGAGAAGCTGCGGGAGGTCGCGGTGGACGAGTCCCGGGCGCCGTGGCACGACCCGCTCGGCGAGGACGCGTCCGCGGTGCCGGACGACCGCCTGGAGCTCATGTTCACGTGCTGTCACCCGGCGCTCGCCCTGGACGCCCGGGTGGCGCTCACCCTGCGCACCCTGGCCGGCCTCAGCACGGCCGAGATCGCGCGGGCCTTCCTGGTGCCGGAGCCGACCATGGCCCAGCGGCTCGTGCGGGCCAAGAACAAGATCCGCCGGTCGGCCATCCCGTTCCGGGTGCCGCCCGCACACCTGCTGCCGGAGCGGCTCGGGGCCGTGCTCGCCGTGCTGTACCTGCTGTTCAACGAGGGCTACGCGGCCACCGCCGGCGCCGAGCTGCTGCGCACCGGGCTCAGCGGCGAGGCGATCCGGCTGGCCCGCGTGCTGGCCGCGCTCATGCCCGACGAGCCCGAGGTACACGGGCTGCTCGCATTGATGCTCCTGCACGAGGCCCGCCGCGAGTGCCGGGTCGACGCGGCCGGCGACATCGTGACCCTGGAGGAGCAGGACCGGAGCCGCTGGGACCGGGCGATGATCGACGAGGGCGTCGGCGTCCTCGATCGGGCGCTGCGCCGCCGCCGGCCCGGCCGCTACCAGGTCCAGGCGGCCATCGCCGCGTGCCACGCCACCGCCCCGGTCGCCGCCGAGACCGACTGGCGCCAGATCAGCCTGCTGTACGGCGAGCTCGCCCGCCTCACGCCCGGGCCCGTCGTCGAGCTCAACCGGGCGGTGGCCGTCGCCATGGCCGACGGGCCCGCGGCCGGCCTCGCCCTCGTCGATGCGCTCCGGGCGGGCGGCGAGCTCGAGGGCTACCACCTCCTGCCGGCCACCCGCGCCGACCTGCTGCGCCGCCTCGGCCGGACCGCCGAGGCGGCCGAGGCCTACCGCGAGGCGCTCGACCTCGTCGGCAACGACGCGGAGCGCCGGTATCTACAGCGGCGCCTGGGTAGTCCGGCCCCGTGAGTTGGATCACCCCGCGTTGGCGCAAGTTTGCCAACTGTGCAAGTTTGGCCTGAGGCATGCCTCCACTTTCTGCTTCGATGCATACGGAAGGAGGTGGTCGAATGGCTCCTCTCAAGGGCTGGCCCCGGCATCGGCACGCCGTCGATGCCCTGCGCGCCTCGTACGCCGCGATCCCGCCCGGCGACACCGTCCGCCTGGCCAAGCGCACGTCGAACCTGTTCCGGCCGCGCGCCGCGACCGGCTTCGCCGGGCTCGACGTCAGCGGCCTCGACGGGGTCGTGGAGGTCGACCCGGTGGCCCGCACCGCCGAGGTCCAGGGCATGTGCACGTACGAGGACCTGGTCGACGCGACCCTCCCGCACGGGCTGATGCCGCTGGTCGTGCCGCAGCTGCGGACCATCACGCTCGGCGGCGCCGTCACCGGCCTCGGGATCGAGGCGACGTCCTGGAAACACGGCCTGCCGCACGAGTCGGTGTCGGAGCTCGACATCCTGACCGGCAGCGGCGAGGTCGTCACCGCGCGCGCCGACAACGAGCACGCCGAGCTGTTCGCGGCGTTCCCCAACTCGCTGGGCAGCCTCGGCTACGCGACCCGACTGCGCATCGAGCTCCAGCCGATCGGCGAGCGGGTGCTGCTGCGCAACCTGCGCTTCGACGACCTGGACGAGCTGCTCGCCGCGGTCGGCGAGGTGATGCGGACGGGTGAATACGCCGGCCACCCGGTCGACGTCATGGACGGCGTCGTGTTCCGGCCCGGCGAGTCGTACCTCGTGCTCGGCCGGTTCGGCAGCGACGGCCCGGCCAGCGACTACACCGGCCAGGACGTCTACTACCGGTCGCTGCGCGCGAAGGCGACCGACGGGCTCACCGCCTACGACTACCTGTGGCGCTGGGACACCGACTGGTTCTGGTGCTCGGCCGCGTTCGGCGCCCAGCACCCGGCCGTCCGCCGGATCTGGCCCCGGCGGTACCGCCGCAGCGACGTCTACCACCGCATCGTGCGCTTGGAGAACCGCTACGGCGTCGCCGCGCGGATCGAGCGCCGGCTCGGCCGTCCCGACCGCGAGCGCGTGGTGCAGGACGTCGAGCTCCCTCTGGACCGCACCGCCGAGTTCCTGCGCTGGTTCGCGGCCAACGTGCCGATGGCGCCGCTGTGGCTCTGCCCGCTGCGGCTGCGCGAGCGCGAGTGGCCGCTGTACCCGATGCACGCCGGCACCCCGTACGTGAACGTCGGCTTCTGGGGCACCGTCCCGATCGCCCCCGGCGCCCGCGACGGCGACGTCAACCGCGCCGTCGAACAGCGGGTGTTCGAGCTCGGCGGGCACAAGTCCCTCTACTCGGACGCCTACTACGACCGGGAGACCTTCGACCGGCTCTACGGCGGTCCCGCGTACCGCGCCGCCAAGGACCGCTACGACCCCGACCACCGACTGACCGACCTCTACGACAAGGTTGTGGGGCGACGATGACCATCACCAACCGATCACGCACCTACTCCTCCACACCGGGCGGCCGCCGCCGGCCGCCGGTGCCCAAGGTCGCGGACATCGTCCGCGCCGTCACCGCCGGCGAGCCGACCGTGCGGATCACCGCCTACGACGGCAGCTCCGTCGGCCCGGCCGACGCGCGGGTCGAGCTGCACATCGTCTCCGAGCGTGGGCTGTCGTACCTGCTCACCGCCCCCGGCGACCTCGGCATGGCGCGCGCCTACGTCACCGGGGACCTCGAGGTGCGCGGCGTGCACCCCGGCGACCCGTACGAGGCGCTGCGCCGGCTCTCCACCGGCCTGCACCTGCGGCTGCCCGGCCCGGGCGAGGTCCTGCGGCTCGTCCGCGGCCTCGGCTGGGAGCGGCTGCGCCCGCCGCCGCCCCCGCCGCAGGAGGCCGTCCCGGCCTGGCGGCGCACCATCCAGGGCCTGCGCCACGGCCGCGGCCGCGACGCCGAGGCGATCCACCACCACTACGACGTGTCGAACGCCTTCTACGAGAAGGTCCTCGGCCCGTCCATGACCTACACCTGCGCCGTCTTCCACGCGCCGTCGGACACGCTGGAGCAGGCCCAGGCCAACAAGTACGACCTGGTCGCCGGCAAGCTGGCGCTGAAGGCCGGCGACCGGCTCCTCGACGTCGGCTGCGGCTGGGGCGGCATGGTCCGCCACGCCGCCCGGGAGTACGGCGTGAAGGCCCTCGGCGTCACGCTCTCCCGCGAGCAGGCCGAGTGGGCGCAGGCCGCGATCGAGCGGGAGGGCCTCGGCCACCTCGCGGAGGTGCGGCACCTCGACTACCGCGACGCGCCCATCGAGCAGTTCGACGCGGTGAGCTCGATCGGCCTCACCGAGCACATCGGCGTCCGGAACTATCCCCGGTACTTCGGGGCGCTCCGCGACCGCCTGAAGCCCGGCGGCCGGCTGCTCAACCACTGCATCACCCGGGCCGACAACCGGGCCTCCCACAAGACCGGCGCCTTCATCGACCGCTACGTCTTCCCCGACGGCGAGCTGGCCTCCCCGGGCCGCCTGGTCAGCGCCGTCCACGACGCCGCGTTCGAGGTGCAGCACGAGGAGAACCTGCGCCAGCACTACGCGCTGACGCTCGCCGGCTGGAACCGCAACCTGGTCGAGCACTGGGACGCGTGCGTGGAGGAGATCGGGCTGGGTACGGCCCGGGTGTGGGGCCTCTACATGGCCGGGTCCCGGCTCGCCTTCGAGCGCAACGAGATCCAGCTGCACCAGATCCTGGCCACGAAGACGACCCGCGACGGGGTGTCGTCGTACCCGCTGCGACCCGACTGGACGCCCTGATTTCCCCGGCCCGGGGCCGCTCGTACCGTTCGTGCCGGCCTCGGGCCCTTTGGGGTTTTCGCGGCTCTCGGCTATCTCCCAGCCAGAATCCAGTTTCGGCGGAGGTGTGGTGTGCAAGGTGGACAACATGAGTGACCAGGACCGCCAGTGGAGCGCGCCGGGGGCCGCGCCGTCCACCGCCGGGGAGACCGACTCCCCATCGTCGCAGCCGTCGCGGCCCGAGCCGTTGACCGCCCCTGGCGCGACCGAGCCGCACTCTCCCGAACCATCGGAACCTCCCTCTTTCCCGACCGCCACGGACTTCGCGGCCTCGCCGACCGCGGATCTCTCGACCTCGCCGGCCGCCCCGGACCCGTCGACCCTGTTTGCTGCTCCGCCCGCCACGGAGTCGCCGACCCTGTCCGCTTTCCCGGCCGCCGCGGACTCTCCTCCGCCGCCGGCTACGGACTTCTCGACGTTGCCGGCGGCGGCCGGCTCGGACTCCTCGGCCTTGCCCGCTTTCCCGGCCGCCGTGGACTCCCCGGCCCCGCCGGCCGCGGACTCTCCGGCCCCGCCGACCTTGCCCGCTTCCCCGGCCTCGCCGGTCTGGGGCTCGGCGGCCGCGCCGGTCTCGGGCGGCAGTGGTGCGGTGGCTGACAGCGTCCCGGCTTCCGGGATTCCGGCCTCGGGCGTTCCAGCGTCCGGGATTCCGGCGTCCGGGGTGCCGTGGGCGGCGCCGGCCGGCCACACCAATGGCCACACCAACGGCTACACCGCGCAGTACCCGTCCGGCCCGCCCCAGGCGACGACCGGCCCTGGTCACACCGCGCAGTTCCCGTCCGTGCCGCCCCAGGCGACGGGCCCCGGTCACACCGCGCAGTTCCCGTCGGGCCAGCCGCAGGCGTCGACCGGCCCCGGCACCACCGCGCCCCTGCCCGGAGCCGGGTTCCCGCCCGCCCAGACCTCGCCGGCGTACCAGACCGGTCGCGTCGGCCTCGGCGTCCCGCCGGCCGGCGGCTCGGCGACCAACGTCTTCGGCCAGCCGGTGACGTCCGGCCCGCTCGGCCAGCCCGGCGCGCCCGGCGCACCCGGCCAGCCCGGCCACTACGGTCAGCCTGGCCCGCTCGGCCAACCGGGTCAGTTCGGTCAGCCCGGCCAACCCGGCCAAACCGGTCAGCCCGGTCAGTTCGGGCAGC
>NZ_JBEXCY010000070.1:44474-51132 GCF_040605515.1 Dactylosporangium sp. NPDC005572
GCCGGGCCAGTTCGGGCAGCCGGGCCAGTTCGGGCAGCCGGGCCAGTTCGGGCAGCCGGGCCAGTTCGGGCAGCCCGGTCCGCTCGGGCAGCCGGGACCGCTCGGCAACACCGGGCAGTTCGGGCAGGTCGGACCCTTCGGGCAGACCGGCCAGTTCGGGCAGGTTCCGCCACCCGGGGTACCGGGGCAGCCCGGCTACCCGCAGCCGCGCCCCTCGCGGGCCGGCCGGATCGTCGCGATCGTCGCGGCCGCGCTCGCCCTGTCGCTCGTGTCGGCGGTCGGCGGCGGCGTCGTCGCCACCGAGCTCGCCGACAACAAGGCCGGCAGCAGCACCGTGGTCAACAACAACCCGGCCCCGAACCTCGACCGCTCGTCGGTCGGCGCGGTGGCGGAGAAGGTCCTGCCGAGCGTCGTCGACATCAGCACCGGCGAGGCCGAGGGCTCCGGCGTCATCATGACGAGCGACGGCCAGATCATCACCAACAACCACGTCGTGCAGGGCGCCCGCCAGCTGACCGTGACCTTCAGCAACGGCAAGACGGCGCAGGCCACGGTCGTCGGCACCGACCCGGCCGGCGACATCGCGGTCATCAAGGCCCAGGGCGTCTCCGGCCTGTCGGCGGCCAAGTTCGGCGACAGCGACGCCCTCCGCGTGGGCGACACGGTCCTCGCCGTCGGCAGCCCGCTGGGCCTGCAGGGCTCGGTCACCGCGGGCATCGTGAGTGCGCTGCACCGCACGATCAGCTCGGGCGAGCAGGGCGCCAAGTCGATCGCCGACGCCATCCAGACCGACGCCGCGATCAACCCGGGCAACTCCGGCGGCGCCCTGGTCAACCTGGCCGGCGAGGTCGTCGGCATCAACACCGCCATCGCCACCGCGGGCGAGAACAGCGGCAACATCGGCGTCGGCTTCGCGATCTCGGCCAACCGCGCCCGCTCGGCCGCCGACCAGCTGGCCAAGGGCGGCAAGGTCAGCCACCCGTACCTCGGCGTCCAGCTCACCGACGGCGCCGGCGGAGCACTGATCGGCGGCGTCGTGGCCGGCGGCCCGGCCGACAAGGCCGGCATCAAGAACGGCGACCTGGTGACCAAGGTCGGCTCGACCACGATCGACGACGCGACGGACCTCATCAACGCCGTCCAGGCGGCCAAGGTGGGCGACCAGCTCAAGGTGACGGTCCAGCGCGACAGCACCCAGCAGACCCTCACGGTCACCCTGGGCGAGTCCCCGTGAGGTAGCAGAAGCAGCGATTCCCCTTCGCCACGCCGGCCCGCGTCCGCCACGACGCGGGCCGGCGTGCGTCCGGCCCCGGGTCCCATGATCGATGGCGGGATCCGGCTGCCATGGCGACCAGATCCCGCCATCGATCATGAGGCGGATCGGCTCGGCCGGTCCGCGCTCCATGATCATGGGAAGGATCTGGTCGCCCTGGCAGCCAGATCTTTCCCATGATCTTGGGGGTGCGGCCCGATCGCGGCCGGGAGGGGCCGGAAATGGCCAATATCGCCAGAAATGTACGAAGCGCAGTCCACCGCGAAGCGGGGAGCAGTTGGCGCCGGCGTAGAAAAATGGGTATTCGTTCATTATTCTTGGTGGCATGGACGGAAGCAGCCGGACCGCCGAGCACGTGGCCCTGTTCCGGGCCCTGGAGACCCTCCGCCGCGACCGGCGCCTCTTCGCCGATCCGCTCGCCGAGCGCATGCTCCCCTGGCGGTACCGCTCGGTCGTCGCGCTGTCGCGGCTGCCGGCCGTGCATCGGGGGCTGGTGCGGTACCTCGACGAACGCTGGCCCGGCGGCCCACGGGCCTCGGCCGTGGTGCGCACCCGGCTCATCGACGACCACGTGACCGACGCGGTCGCGGACGGGGCGGCCCAGCTGGTGCTGCTGGGGGCCGGCTTCGACAACCGGGCCTACCGGCTGCGACTGCCCGTCGGGCGCTTCGAGGTCGACCACCCCGCCACCCAGGCGACCAAGCGCCGCCGGGTCCCGGCCCGCCTGGTCGCGGACAACGCGGTCCGGTTCGTGCCGGCCGACCTGGCCCACGACGACCTGGCCACGGCGCTGCGCGGCGGCGGGTTCGACCCGGACTTCCCGGCGGTCGTGGTCTGGGAGGGCGTCACGAACTACCTGACGGCGACGGCCGTCGATGCCACCCTGTGCGCGCTGGCCGGCCTGCTGGCCCCCGGCAGCCGCCTGGTGTTCACGTACGTCGATCGCGCCGTGCTCGACGGCACCGGCGCGTTCGCGGGCGCAGACGGCTGGCGGCAGGCGGTCGGGCGGTACGGGGAGCCGTGGACGTTCGGCCTCGACCCCGCGGGCCTCGCCGGCTACCTCGCCGAGCGGGGCCTCTCGCTGCGCGACGACCGGTCGACCCGCGACGCCGCCGAGCGGTACCTCGCGCCGCTGGGCCGTGACGAGCCGACGGCCGCCTTCTACCGCGTCGCGGTCGCCGAGGTGCCCGGTGCCGAAGGTCGATGACGCCTACCTGGCGGCGCGCCGCCGCCAGATCCTCGACGCGGCCGCGGCGTGCTTCGCCCGCGAGGGCTTCCACCGCACGTCGGTGCAGGACATCGTCCGCGAGTCGGGGGTGAGCGCGGGCCTCGTCTACCGGTACTTCGCCGGCAAGGAGGACATGATCGCGGCCATCGTCGCCGAGTGGCAGGAGCGCCGCGTCGCCCGCCTGGGCGCCGACCCGATCGCCGGCTACCTCGACGTGCTCCGCTCGGTCGCCGACCCGGCCAACCGCGCGGAGCAGCGCCTGGGCGTGCAGGTGTGGGCCGAGTCGATCCGCTCCGACCGCATCCGCGCCCAGGCCCGCGAGGGCGTCGACGTGCCCCGCCGCCTGGCGGTGGAGGCCGGCCTGCCGGACGCGCTGGCCCGGGTGCTGATCTCGGTCTGGCAGGGCCTGCTCCTGCAGACCCTCTGGGACGAGGAGCTGGACATCGAGTCGTACCTCGAGGTCGTCGAACACCTGCTCGAGCCGGTCACGCAGGCCCTGGCCGCGGGGCGGCCGCAGGACGGAACCGCGTGACGGCCCGGGACACCTCCTCGACCCGCCGCGCGAGCGGGCAGTCCAGCTCGACCACCGGCACCTCGACGTCCTGGACGAGCTCCAGCAGCGCATCGTTGACGTCCCGCCGCAGCCCGGGAAACTCGGCCGCCGGCAGCACCCGCTCGGTCTCGGCCGTGATCGGCAGGACGACGAGCATGTCCAGCGTCGCGAGCGCCTCCCGCAGCCCGTCCACCTCGGCGTCGGCCCCGACGGCCCGCAGGTACGCCACGAAGTCGAGCGGCGTCCGGTCGAACACGACGCTCCGCCCCGGCTGCCGGAGCAGGCGCAGCGAGGCGCGCAGCTGCACCAGGTAGTCGGCGGCCGACGGCGGGTGCTCGAACTCGTACCCGCGCTCCTCGAGCAGCACGAACGGCTCGTCGACGCCGACGTGATCGGGGTGCCGGCTCACCAGCTCCTCGACGAGTGTGCTCTTGCCGACCCCGTGCGTCCCAGCGACCCCGATCCGCATGCGCCCCCGCCCTCTCCGCACCAACATACGGCGTTCAGGTCGTGTTCATGACCGTCGGGCAGCATCGGCGCGCTATGGAACCTGCTGTCTGGCTGCGTGACAACTGTGTCTGCCCGCGGTGCCGTGACCCGCACAGCGGTCAGCGGCTGGTCGCCCTGGCCGACATCCCCGCTGACATCGCCGTCGTCGGCCGCGACGGTGCCGTCGTGACGTTCAGCGACGGGCACCGTGGGGAGGTCGGGGAGCCGCCCGCGCCCGGGGACGGGCGGACCGAGGACGCGAAGACGCTCTGGGACGCCGTCGACGTGCCGCGGTGGTCGTGGCGGGAGTACCTCGACGATCCCGTGCCGGCCGCGCGGGCCGTCTGGGAGACCGGCTTCTGCCTGCTCACGAGCACGCCGACGCAGCCGGGCACGGTGCTCGCCGTGGCGCGGTCGTTCGGGCACGTGCGGACCACCAACTACGGGGAGCTGTTCGACGTCCGGATCGAGGAGCGGCCGAACAACCTCGCGTTCACCGGGCTGGCGATCGGGCCGCACACCGACAACCCGTACCGGGACCCGGTGCCCACGATCCAGCTCCTGCACTGCCTGCGCAACAGCGCCGAGGGCGGCGAGTCGGGGCTGCTCGACGGGTTCCGCGCGGCGGACCTGCTGCGGCAGCGGCACCCGGAGTACTTCCGGATCCTCACCTCCACCCCCGTCACCTTCGCGTGGTCGGACGGCACGACCAGGCTGAGGGCCGAGAAGCCGATCATCGGCCTCGACCCGCTGGGGCGCGTCCGCGAGGTCCGGTACAACCACCGGTCGCTGCGCCCGCCGGCCAGCGCCGACTTCTACGCCGCGTACCGGGCGTTCGACGACGTGCTCAACCGGCCCGGCGCCACCGTCACGTTCCGGCTCGACCCCGGGGACTGCGTCATCTTCGACAACACCCGGCTGATGCACTCGCGCACGGCGTTCACGACCGCGAGCGAGCGGCACCTCCAGGGGTGCTACGCCGACCTCGACGCGCTGCAGACGTTCCTGGAGGAGTCCTCGTGAACCCGATCGACGAGCTGGCCCGGCTGTTCGCCGAGGAGGGCACCCGCGACTACTTCGGCGAGCCGGTGAGCCAGGCCGCGCACATGCTCCAGGCCGCCGCGCTCGCCGTGCGGGACGGGGCGCCCGAGCCGCTCGTCGCGGCCGCGCTGCTGCACGACATCGGCCACTTCCACGGGCTGGTCAGGGGCGCCGACCTCATGCGGGGCACCGACAACCGGCACGGCGACACCGGCGCGGACTGGCTGGCCCGCTGGTTCGACGACGCGGTGTGCGAGCCGGTGCGCCTCCATGTCGATGCCAAGCGGTACCTCTGCGCCGTCGAACCGGAGTACTACGACCGGCTGTCGGACGCGTCGCGGTACACGCTCTCGGTCCAGGGCGGCCCGATGACCGAGGCCGAGGCGGCGGCCTTCGCCGACGGGCCGTACGCGGACGACGCGGTCCGGCTGCGCCGCTGGGACGAGGCCGCCAAGGAGCCCGGCGCCGGCGTGCCGCCGTTCGAGTGGTACCGCCCGCTGCTGGAGCGCCGGCTACTCCGCGACGGCGAGTAGGGCCCGCAGCAGGTCCGCCAGGCTGCGCCGGTCGGCCTCGGGGAGGCGCTCCAGCACCTCGCGCTGCGCCGCCAGCCCGACGCCGACCGCCTCGTCGATCAGCTCGCGGCCGCGGTCGGTGAGCGTGATGACCAGGCCGCGGCGGTCGGCCGGGTCGGGCGAGCGGGTCACCCAGCCGGCCCGCTCGAGACGGTCGAGCCGGCCCGTCATGCCGCCGGTGGTGAGCATGAGCGACGCGCTCAGCGCCTTGGGGGAGAGCTGGAACGGCGCCCCCGAGCGGCGCAGCGTCGCGAGGACGTCGAACTCGCCCCGGTTGATGCCGAGTTCGCCGTACACCTTCTCCTGCCGGTCCCCGACCACGCGGGCCAGCCGGTAGATCCGGCCGAACACCCCCATGGCCTCGGTCTGCAGGTCGGGGCGCTCGCGGGCCCACTGGCCCAGGATGCGGTCGACGTCGTCCTCCACGACCTGAGCGTACCACTTGCTTGTAAGTAGCTTAGTGCTAAGCTACTTAGCCATGAGGAACCTGCGAGCGGTCACCGCCGTCGCCCCCGCGCTGTGGGGCACCACGTACCTCGTCACCACCGAGCTGCTCCCGCCCGGCCGCCCGCTGCTGGCCGGCACGCTGCGCGCCCTGCCCGCGGGCCTGCTCCTCGTCGCGCTCGTCCGGGCGCTGCCCACCGGGCGGTGGTGGTGGCGGGCCGCGGTGCTCGGGACGCTGAACATCGGCCTGTTCTTCGCGCTGCTGTTCGTCGCCGCGTACCGGCTGCCCGGCGGGGTCGCCGCCGTCCTCGGCGCGCTCGGGCCGTTCGTCGTCGCCGGGCTCGCGTTCGGGCTGCTCGGCCAGCGGCCCGGCGCCCGCGTCCTGGCCGCCGCCGGCGTCGGCCTGGCCGGGGTGGCGCTGCTCGTGCTCCGCTCGGCGACCGCCCTCGACCCGATCGGCCTGGCCGCCGCGGCGGCCGGCATGGTGTCGATGTCGTTCGGCACGGTGCTCGGCCGCCGGTGGGGGGTGCCGGACGGCTTCGCCGAGCGCCGGACCGCACTGCTCGCGCTGACCGGCTGGCAGCTCACGGTGGGCGGGATCATCCTCGCGCCGGCCGCGCTGCTGCTGGAGGGCCTGCCGGCGGGCCTGTCCCTCGCCAACGCCGGCGGTTTTGCCTACCTTTCCCTCTTCGGTACCGCGGGCGCATACTTCCTCTGGTTCCGCGGCGTCACGACCCTTCCGCCGGCCCAGGTCACCCTGCTGGGCCTGCTCAGCCCGGTCGTCGCGGCGGCCCTGGGGTGGCTCGCACTCGGGCAGTCGCTGTCCCCGGGCCAGCTCGCCGGCGCCGCGGCCGTCCTGGCCGCCGTCCTGCTCGGCGCCGCGCCGGCGCCGAAGCCCGCCCCGTCCGCGGTCCAGAACGCGACACTTGTTCGATCAGCGGCGGGCGCACCGTAGGTTGGTGCGGTGACGTCGCCCGCGCGGTTCCCCCCGGTGGCGCGCCGAGCCACGCGCACCGCCGGCCGCTGGGCCGTGCGGGCCGGCCGCTGGTCGGCGCGGG
>NZ_JBEXCY010000071.1:0-30277 GCF_040605515.1 Dactylosporangium sp. NPDC005572
GTCGGCGTCGACCGCCTCGACCCGGCCGCCGGTGCGGTCGACCATCACCCGGACGCTGGGGGCGCCGGCCAGGGCTACGGCGGCCCGTGCGGCGTTGTGCGGATCGGGGGCGGCCAGGCCGGCCAGCAGGTCGCCCGCCTCGCGCAGCACGGGGACGGCGCGGTCCGGCCGGCCGAGCGCGGTCAGCAGGGTGCCGACGTTGATCAGGGTCAATGCCGTCGCCCGTGGCTCGCCGAACTCCCGCCGCACGGCCAGCACCTCGGCGTAGAGCGCCGCCGCGGTGTCGCTGTCGCCGGCCTCCCGGTGCATGCCGGCGAGGCCCTCGGCCGCGTCGGTCTGGCCGGTCCGGTCACCGATCTCGCCGTACCGCGCCATGGCCGCCTCGGTGTGGAGAAACGCCGCCGTCAGGTCGCCGGTCGCCGCACAGGACCGGCCGAGCCGCTTCAACATGACCGCCTCCGCCCACGGCTCACCCCACGCGAGCGCGGCGTCGACGCCGATCCCGTCGACGGTCAGCCGGTCGCGGTAGTGCTTGCCGTACAGGAACAGCGGCCACAGCGCGTAGGCCAGGTGCCAGGCGAGCTCGGGCCGCCCTATCGCGGCCGCGTCGGCAGTCGCGGCGACCAGGTTGCCGCGTTCGCGTTCCAGCCAGGCGAGGGCGCTCGCCCGCCCGTCGAACGCCGGTACGGGCACCGCGGGGACGCCGGCCCGGTAGGGCAGCCGCCGCCGGTGCGGCGTCAGCAGCCGGTCGGCCGCCGCGGCGGCGGCGAGGTACCACTCAAGGATCGCAAGCCGCGCCGCGCCGAGCGGTTCGTCGCCCGCAGCGCATCGCCGAGCGTGCAGCCGGGCGAGCACGTGGAAGCGGAACCGGTCCTCGGCCGTCTCCTCCACGAGGTTGGCGTCCGCCAGCCGGTCGAGGGCGCCGGGGTCGGCGGTCAGCGCCGCGACCACGCCGGAGCCGAAATCGCGGCCAGGATGGAGGGCCAGCCGGCGGTACAGCGCGGCAGCGGACGGGTCCAGCGCGCGGTACGACGTGTCGAGGACCGCCCGGACCGGGACGCCGCCGGGCACCGCGAGCTCGTGCAGGCGGTCTGCCGCGGCGGCGAGGTCGGCCACCGCGCCCCGAACGGACAGGGCGGGCCGCACGACCAGCCGCGCCGCCGCGACGCTCAGCGCGATCGGGAGCCCGCCGCACAGCGCCGCGAGCTCAGCGGTGGCGCCCGGCTCGCGAGCGGCCCGCTCGGCGCCGACGGCGCGGACGAGCAGCGCCTCCGCGTCGGCCGCGGGCAGCGGGCCGACCTCGACGAGCCGGGCGCCGTCAGGCACCAGGCCCGGAAGCCGGCGGCGGCTCGTCACGACGACCCGGCTCGCCGGCGAGGCGGGCACAAGGGCCCGGACCTGCGTCGCGGAGGCCGCGTCGTCGAGCACCACGAGCACCGCCCGCCGGGCCGTCAGCGAGCGGTAGAGCGCAGCCTGCTCGGCCGGGGCGGCCGGGACGAGCCGGGCCGGCACACCGAGCGCGCGGAGCAGTCCGGCCAGCGCGTCGGCCGGCTCGACCGGGCCGGCGGCACCGAACGCGCCCAGGTCGACGTACAACTGTCCGTCCGGGAACCGGCCCGCAACCCGGTGGGCCCAGATGGTGGCCAGCGCGGTCTTGCCCGCGCCGCCCGGCCCGCTGAGCACGACGAGCGGCGGTCCGTCCGGCGCCAGGACGCGGTCGAGGGCGGCGAGCTGCTCGGCCCGGCCGACGAAGCCGGGCGGTGCGGGCAGCAGCTGGCGGGGCACGGGCGGGCCGGCCCGGACGCCGTGCAGGTGTACGCCTCCGTGGATGTCGCGGGCCTGGACCGCCGACCCGGCGACGCTGCCCGACAGGTCGTTGCTGGCGGTCACAGCACAACGTTGCCGTGGATGTCGCGGGCCTGGACCACCTTCGTCGCGGTGCCACCGAAGTGGTTGACGACGTCACCCGCCGGCAGTGCGGCCCGCAGCCGCGCGGCCAGGCCGGGGTCGTCGACCATCGCGCGGTGCAGCGCCGCCGCCAGAGCTGTGATACCGGCGGGGTCGGCGGGCCGCTCGACGACCGCCTCCAGCGCAGCGGCGTCCGGGCCGCGGCGGCGCAGCCGGGCCCGGACCAATCGGACCAGGGCTTCGGCCGCGCCGCGCCCGGACGCGACCGCGACCTCCGCGCCCTTCGCGGCGATCGCGGCCGCCACAATCATGGCCAGCGCATCGGGCGTCATCGTAACCCTCCCCGATCTCACGATCCGTGCCCAACAGACTACTGCCAGTCTGCATCGAACGGCACGAATTGGATCAATGGGTCCGGGTGTACCAGATCAGGAACACGATCGCGGCCACCACCAGGACGCCCGCGGTGATCGCGGCGGCGATCTTGGCGGCGCTGTACGGGCGTTCGCCGGCCACCTCGCCCGTGCGGCCGTTGACCTGGATGTTGAACGTCTTGCCCGCGTAGACGTAGCAGGCCAGCCAGACCGGCAGCAGCATCAGTTTGAAGGTCGTCTCGAAGTACTCCGTGTCGACCTGATGCACCCGCTGCTCATCGCCGCCGATGTCCTGGCGGCAATCGTCCTCGATCTCCGGGGCCATCTTGGCCTTGGCGTCCTCCAGGCCCTCCTCCGGCTCGACGTCGTAGCGGAGCGTCTCGTGGCCGGCCAGGTACTCCGGGCGATAGGGCTCGGCGTCCGTGAGCGGCCACGGGTCGAGGGCCTCGAGGTGCTTCGGCGTCACCTTGGTCGTGCCCGTGACCAGGACGTCGTCGAAGCTGCGGCCGACCGTGCCGCTGGCCGGGTACCAGCGGGTCTTGCGCACCTGACGGGTCTTCGTCTCCCCGTTGACGGTGTACGTCTCCGTGTCCCAGTAGTGCTCGCCGCGCTCGCCCCGGTAGTCGGACACCGTCCGGGTGTCGAACGTCCAGTGCGGCAGGTACGTGCTCTTCGCCGACTCCGCCTCGCTGACCTTCTTCAGGCCGTTCGGCGCGAACCAGCGCGACGACGCCCACTTGCCCAGGGACTCGCGCAGCTGCCGCTTGTCGAGGGTGAAGGGCAGTACCGCCTCCGGCACCACCTGGTCGGCCGGGTTCACCTCGGCGACGACGGCCGCGCCGCAGAACCGGCAGCGGTCCGAGATCGCGTCCGACTCGGTGGAGGCGCCGCAGTTCTGGCACGTGAAGACGTGCTTGGCCAGCAGCGCGACCGGCTTGCGGGGCAGCTCGGCGAACTGCTCCCAGTCGTGCTCGCGGACCTCGCGGGTCGGGGCGGCGAGCGGGGTCTCGTGCCCGCAGTACGGGCAGCGCAGCACCGTCGTGCCGGGCGCGAACTCCACGTTGGCGCCGCACCCCGCGCAGGGGTACTGGGTCTGCAGCACCATGGCGGTCAGCCCTGCGGCGGCAGGGGCGGCGGGACGGCGGCGAACAGCGAGCCCAGCTCGGCCACCTGCTCGGCCGGGGTCCACGCGGCCATGCCGTTCTTCCAGACGAGCGTGGTGCGGCCGATCGCGCCGGAGCGGACCTGCGCGCCGAGCGCGTTCAGGTCGAACGGCCCGGCCTGGGTGCCGTTGATGCCGGCGAACCACTGGTCCTGCTGGGGCAGCGGAGGAGGACCCGCCGGCGGAGGGGCCGCTGACGGAGGGGTCGCCGACGGGGCCACGGCCGCCGCCATCCGCTGGCCGGCGGCCATGCCCAGGCCCAGGCCGAAGCCCTCGCCGGCACCGCCGGGGTTGTTCGCCGCGTCCTCCATGGCGTTGGCCGCCTGGAGCTTCGTGTACTGGTCGAGGTTGCCCAGCACGCCCATCGAGGTGCGCTTGTCGAGCGCCTCCTCGACCTCCGGCGGCAGCGAGATGTTCTCGATGATGAACTTCGGGATCTGCACGCCGTAGCCGGACAGCTCCTCGGTCAGCACGCCGGCCAGCTTCTGCCCGATGACGAGCTGCTGCGCGGCCAGGTCGAGGACCGGCACCTGGGCGGCGGCGAGGGCGCTGCCGAGGTGGCCGACGATGAGCTGGCGCAGGAACTCCTGCACCTCCTCGGTGCGGAACTGCGGGTCGGTGCCGACGAGCTCGCGCAGGAGCTTCTCGGCGTCGACGACGCGCAGCGAGTACGCCCCGAAGGCGCGCAGCCGGACCATGCCGAACTCGGCGTCGCGCATCATGACGGGGTTCTGCGTGCCCCACTTGAAGTCGGTGAACTGCCGGGTGTTGACGAAGTACACCTCGGCCTTCCACGGCGAGTCGAAGCCGTACTTCCAGCCCTTGAGCGTGGAGAGGATCGGCAGGTTCTGCGTCTGCAGCGTGTAGGTGCCGGGCGTGAAGACGTCGGCGATCTGCCCCTCGTTGACGAAGACGGCGGTCTGCGACTCGCGGACGACGAGCTTGGCGCCCATCTTGATCTCGTTCTGGTACCGCGGGAACCGCCAGACGATCGTGTCGCGACTATCGTCGAGCCACTCGATGATGTCGATGAATTCGCCCCGGACCTTGTCCCAGAGTCCCACGGCAGTTCCCCTTCTTGCGGCTTGCGGATCTTCGGCCGACGCTAACAACAGTCTGCGCCCACCACACAAGTGGTGTCGGGAAGCCGCTACCGGGTCAGCGCGGCGGCGTCGGCGAGGAAGCGGTGGTCGGCGGCGGCCGAACCGGTCGAGACGTGCGTCATCGTCGAGAAGTTGTGCACCAGGCCGGGTTCGGTCCGGTGTCGTACCGCCACGCCGGCCCGCCGCAGCCGGGACGCGTACCGGGCGCCGCCGTCGCGCAGCGGGTCGTGCTCGGCGGTGACGACGAGCGCCGGCGGCAGCCCGGTCAGGTCGGCCTCGAGGGGGCTCACATCGGGGGCACCGTCCGGCGCCCACCAGGTCAGCCATTCCCGCAGGTCACGGATCTCCAGCGTGTAGCCGCTGCCCTTCTCGGCGACGCTCGGCTCGGCCAGCGCGAGGTCGGCCAGGGGGCAGGTCAGCAGCTGGCCGGACAGCCGCTCGCGGAAGCGCAGGGCGGCCTGGATCGCGAGGAAGCCGCCGGCCGAGTCGCCGGCGACGGCAACCCGCCCGCCGTCGGCGAGCTCGTGCTCGACCACGGCGACGACGTCGTCCACCGCGGCCGGGAAGGGGTGCTCGGGCGCCCGGCGGTAGTCGACGGCGACGACGGTGTGCCCGGTCGCCGCGGCGATCCGCCGGCAGAAGGCATCGTGGGTCTCCAGGTCGCCGAGCACGAACCCGCCGCCGTGGGCGAACACGATCCGGTCCGGGCCCTGGCGGTACCGCCGAACCGAAATCCGGCCGATCTGACCGGAAGTGACCGGCATGTCCGGCCCGGGTGGCCGGAGCCGGGCGCGCTCACGCGACCCGGCCCGCATCGCCAGGACCTCGTCGACCGTGGCCGGCGGGCCCGGCGGGGGCGGGCCGACGATCGAGGCGATGTAGTCGTCGGCGTACATCAGTCGCGGCCCTGCCAGGTGGTGATGCACGCCTCGTTGCCCTCGGCGTCGGCGAGGACCCAGAACGCCGGCGCGCGGTCGGCCGACACAAGCGTCCCGCCGGCCGCGAGCGCCGCCTCGATGCGGGCGGGTGCCTCGTCGTGCGGGACCGAGATGTCGAAGTGGATGCGGTTGCGCTGCGGCCGCGGCGCGTCCATCTGCTGGAACCACACCGCCGGCCCGACCCCGAGCGGGTCGACCACGGCGTTCGGGTACCCCTGCTCGTCCTCGTAGGCGAAGATCGCCCGCCAGAACGGCTTGACCGCGGGGATGTCGAGCGCGTCGATGGCCAGCTCGACCAGCTGCGTGCCGCCGGGCCCGGTGGCGAGGCCCTCCTCACGCACGGTCGCGGTGAGCCGCCGGGCCGACTCGATCGCCTCGGCCGGCAGCGTGAGCAGGACATGGTCCTTGGTCAACTGGAGCTGGAGCCGGGCGTCGCCGGCGGCGGCGCACCGGGCGGCGACCTCGGCCGCCTGCCCGATCGAGCCGACCGGCACCGTGGCGCGGATGGTGCCGAGGACGTACCGCCAGCCGAGGTCGCCGACGGCGTCCTGAATCTCCGAACGTTTCACGTTCCTACATATACAGGTCGACCCCGATGCCGTCGGTCCTCACACGGCCGGCCTGAGCGTCATCCGCCACTGCGCCGCCAGCCCCGCCGCGGCGGCGAGGACGATCGCCAGCCCGTACCACAGCGTCGTGCGCAGCAGCCCGAGCGGCGCGACCAACTGCCCGGCGACGATCGCCGGGACACCGAAGGACAGGTAGGCCGCCAGGAACACCGCCGCGAACAGCCCGGCCCGCTGGTGCGCCTCGGCGAGCGGCCCGACCGCCCGCAGCGCTCCCGAGAACGAGGCGCCGAACCCGGCGCCGCCGATCAGCCCGCCGACCCACAGCAGCGCGAGCACGTGCCCGGCGAGGCCGGCGACCACGATCGCCGCCCCGGTCAGCACGGCGGCCGCCCCGAGCACGATCACCCGGCGCGGCGCGTGCCGCCCGAGCACGAACCCGGCGATCGCGGCCGCGGTCGGCGGCACGAACGCGGTGGCCCCGTTGAGCAGGCCGCTGTCGATGCCGAACAGGTCGCGGATGATCGACGGCGACAGCCCCATGAACAGCCCGGCGAACATCCACGAGGCGAGGTGCACCGGCGCGGCGGCCGCGAACTCGCGCCGCGCGCCCGGCGGGATGGTGACCCGGGGCCGCAGCGACGCGAGCGCGCCCGCCTGCCGGGTGACGGTCTCCGCGGAGGCTGCGGCGGCCACGGTACCGAGGAGGATCAGCACCGCCAGCGTGATGAACACGATGCGGTTCGCCTCGTGGGTGAACTGGACGGCCACGCCGGTGAGCAGCGCGCCGAGCCCCAGCCCGCCCGCGGGCGCGACGGCGCCGACGATCGCGCCGAGCCGCTTGTGCTCGGGCGGCGCCAGCTCCACGAGCGCTGCCGTGAAGGCGCTGCTGGCGGCCCCGGTGGCGACCCCCTGCACGACCCGCGCGGCGATCACCCAGCCGATGTTCGGCGCGAACACGAACATGAGCATCGCGACCAGCTCGACGGTGAGCGCGCCCACGAGCACGGGCCGCCGCCCGACGTGGTCGGAGAGCGACCCGACCACCAGCAGGGCGGCGAGGAGGCCGATCGCGTACGCGGCGAAGGCGATGGTCAGGACCCACGGCGCGAAGCCCCACTGGCGCTCGAACAGCACGAGCAGCGGCGTGGGCGCGCCGGCGGCGAGGTAGAGCGAGGCGAACGCGATCCCCGCTCCGGTGAAGGCGAGCCGCGGCGACAGGGTGGTGGTCATTCGGCGCACTCCTAAAGCAAATCCCTTTGCGTTACGCTGGGACGGTACCCCTTGACCGGGCACTTAAAGCAAAAGTTTTTGCGTTAGGAGGCTCACATGACGGCCCCAGCCCGCCGGACGGGCGGCCGCAGCGCGGCCGTCCTGACCTCGATCCGCGCGGCCGTCGAGGACCTGGTCCGCGAGCGCGGCGCCGAGCGCGTCACGATCCCGCTGGTCGCCGAGCGTGCGGGCGTCAACCCGACGAGCATCTACCGCCGCTGGGGCGACGCGGCCACGATGATCAACGACATCGCCACGTACCGCCTGGACCCGTCCCGCCCGCTCCCGTCGACGGGCAGCCTGCGCGACGACCTGACCGCGTGGGCGGCCGAGATCGTGGCCCACTACCGCAAGCCGGTGAACGCCGCCCTGCTGCGGGCCGGCGCCGCGGTCGCCGGCGAGGGCCTGTCCGACTGCCTGCGCAACCGCCGGTTGGAGGCCGCGCAGCTGGTCACCGACTCCGCGGTGACGGTCGAGGAGGTCATCGACACGGTGATCGCCCCGATCGTCTACCGCGTGATCTTCCTACCCGAGACCCTGGACGAGGCCACGGCCGCTCGCCTGGTCGACAGGCTGCTTCCTGCATAGTGTTGATCGCATGAGCCGACCGCATCTGGTACCAGGACCGGACCACCCGATCACGATCGAACCGTCGAAGGCCCGCGTGGTCGTCCGCGTAGGTGAGCAGGTCATCGCGGACACGCAGGACGCGCTGACCCTCCGGGAGGCGACGTACCCGCCGGTCTACTACATCCCGCTGTCGGACGTGGACGAGTCCGCGCTGCAGCGCACGGACCACTCGACGTACTGCCCGTACAAGGGCGACGCGTCGTACTACAGCATCGGGGACCTGGACAACGTGGTGTGGACCTACGAGACCCCGTACCCCGAGGTGTCCCCGATCGAGAAGCGGGTCGCCTTCTACACCAACCGCGTCGAACTCACGGTCGTCAACACCGACTGACCTCCGACTTACCCCTGCATCTCCAGATGACGGGTCGGGTGGAAACCGAGCAGCTTCGTCGCAGCCGACGTGTCGATCGGGGTGTTGCGGCCGGGGATCGGCTCGCGGATCGGGGTGTCCGGGTGGTAACGGCGGATGAGCTCCTCCGTCGGCCAGGGCGCCAGCGTTTCCGGGGCCGCCAGCAGTACCGCGTGGAAGCCCTCCCCCGGCACCGTCACCGCCAGGCGGGCGGCCACGGCGGCGTCGTCCACGTGCAGGTACGACCAGGAGTCCTGGGCCGTCACCGCCGGGTCCGCGCGGACCCGCGCGGCCATCCGGCGCAGCTGGTCCCAGCCGACCGTGTACGGGAAGCGGAGCGACACCACGGCGGCGCCGTAGCGACGGGCGATCATCTCGCCCGTCGCCTCGTCGACCTGCTTCGACAGCGCGTACGGGTCGGCGACCTGCAGCGGCGCCCGCTCGTCGAGCGGGTAGTACGGCGGGTGGGCGCCGTGCGGGGAGAACGCCGTGCCGAACATCGCGTAGCTGCCGGCGAACGCCAGGTGGCGCACGCCGCGGCGGGCCGCCTCGTCCAGGACCACGAACGTCGCCCGGGTGTTGTCGCCGAAGACCTCCAGCGGCGTGCCGTGGTCCGGTGACGGGCGGGCCGCCAGATGTACCACGGCATCCACACCGTCACCGAGCGCGTCGGCGACGACGGCGGGGTCGCCCGCCGAGCCGACGACCAGGCGGGAGACCGGCAGGTCGGCCGGCTCCAGCGACAGCCCGACCACCGAGTCACCGCACTCCAGCAGATGACCGACGACGGCCCGGCCGATGTTGCCGCCGGCCCCCGTCACGAGCACCCTCACGGCGCCTCCGCTTCGCTCCGGCCCCGCGAGACCTCGCTGAGCCTCTGGTGAGCGGCCCCTCCGCTGCGCTCCGGACCGCTCACGGCGCCTCCAGCGCGCCGTCGGGGCGGCGGACGACCGCGGCCCAGCGGTCGAAGAGGAACTTCGTCGGCGGGTACTTCGCCGCCTCGCGCTCGTCGAGGTCGACGCCCCAGCCGGGCTGGTCCGAGGGGTACATGTAGCCGTTCGTCACGTCCGGGCAGCCGGGGAAGACCTCGTGCGTGGCCTCGTTGTACTCGTGCGACTCCTGGAACCCGAACGCCGGGCTCGACACGTCGACCGCCAGGTTGGCGGCCACGCCGACCGGGGACACGTCGGCCGGCGAGTGGAACGCCGTGCGCACCCCGCACAGCTCCGCGAGCGCCGCCAGCTTGCGGGTCGGGGTGAGGCCGCCGACCGCCGACGTGTGCAGGCGGATGAGGTCGACACCACCGTCGCGGATGAGGCGGGCGGCGTCGACGACCGAGCCGAGCTGCTCGCCGACCGCGAGCGGGACGGGCGACGCGGCGCGGACCTCGGGGAGCCGGTCGTAGTGCTCCGGCGGGATGACGTCCTCCAGGAACGACAGCCCGTACGGCTCCAGCGAGCGGGCCAGCACGATCGCCTGCTTCGGGGTGAGCCGGCTGTGCACGTCGTGCATGAGGTTGATCTCGCGGCCGAGGCGCTCCCGGGCCGCCTCGAACAGCGAGGGCGTGCCGCGGAGGTACCGCTCGGGGTCCCACCCGTCGGGATTCGGCGAGCCCGGGTAGTGGCCTCCGGTGCCCGCGGCGCCGTAGCTGCCCAGCCCGGGCTCGGCCCGCTGGAGGCGGATGCAGCGGTACCCCAGAGCGATCAACCGCGAAGCCTCGTCCAGCACCTCGTCGGTCGAGCTGCCGGAGGCGTGCGTGTAGACCTCGACCCCGCCCCGGACCCGGCCGCCGAGCAGCTCGTACACCGGCAGGCCGGCCCGCTTGCCGGCGATGTCCCACAGCGCCTGGTCCAGGCCGGAGAGGGCGTTGTTGAGCACCGGGCCGTTGCGCCAGTACGACGAGAAGTGCACAGTGCGCGTGATGTCCTCGATGTCGGCCGGGTGCCGCCCGACGGCGAGCGGGCCGACGTGCTCGGCGACAGCGGCGGCCACGGCGGCGTAGCGCTGGGTGAACGTCGCGCACCCCAGCCCGTACAGCCCCGGATCCGAGGTCTCGACCTTCACGACGACGAGCGGCAGGCCCTCGGGCGCGGTCACGATCGGCCGCACCGCGGTGATCCGCAGCTTGTCGCGGGCGGGCCAGGGCGGCCGCGCCTCCGGCAGTCCGCCGTCGGGGTCCAGCAAGCGGTTCGGGTCGTGCTCCGCGGTCACCAGCTCAGCCTCCTGCCGATCATGTGTGCAGTAACGTTACCGCCGTGCATGGGTTGGTGCGGGTCCTCGAGGTCGGCGGTAGTCACGTGACCGCGGCGAGTGTGCAGCTCGACGGGCACCGGGTGCTGGACCGCCAGCGGCACCACCTCGACCCGAGCCGCGACGCGCACGCGATCGTCGGCGTGCTCGCTGACGCGGCGAAGCGGCTCGACCCGGACCCCGGCGACCGCTGGGCGGTGGCCATGCCCGGCCCGTTCGACTACGTCAACGGGGTCTCGCTGCACGAGGGCGTCGCGAAGTTCGACAAGCTGCACGGGGTGAGCCTGCGCGAGACGCTCGCGGCGGCCATCCCGGCCCGCCCGGAGGCGTTCACGTTCGTCAATGATGCCGACGCGTTCCTGCTCGGCGAGTGGGTCGGCGGCGCGGCGGTCGGGGCGAGCCGCGCGGTCGCGGTCACCCTCGGCACCGGCATCGGGTCGGGCTGGCTCGCCGACGGGGCGATCGTGTCCAGCGGCCCCGACGTCCCGCCGGACGGGGAGATCCACTTCTGCGACGTCGACGGCCGGAACATCGAGGACGTGGTCTCCGATCGTGCGCTGATCCGGCGGTACCGTGACCGCTCCGGAACGACCGTGGACGGCATGCGGGGCCTGGCCGAGCTCGCCCGCGCCGGCGATGCGGACGCCAACGCCGTCGTCGGGGAGGCGTTCGGCGCCCTCGGCCGGCTGCTCACCGAGTGGCTGGAGCGCTTCCGGGCCGAGGTCGTCGTGGTCGGCGGGTCGATGACCGGCGCGTGGGACCTCATCGAGCCGGCCCTGGCCCTCGACGTGCCGGCCCGGCCGGTGCACGACACCGAGCACGCGGCGCTGCTGGGCGCGGCGTGGGCCGGGCAGTGATCTCGTCACCCACGTTCGGTTGCTGGGTGCTGCGCACCCCGGGCAGCGCCTACGTCGTGCACCTCGGCGGCGAGGACGTGCCGCTGACCGCCCACTGGGGCGCCCCGGTCGACGACGAGACCGCGCTGGCGCTGGCCCGGGTGCCGCTCGGCACGGCCCGGGGCTGGGAGAGCGCGCTCGACGGCCACGAGGAGTACCCGTCCGACAGCGGCCTGCGCTTCGCCACGCCGTCGCTCGCGCTGCGCTTCCCCGACGGGCAGCGCACCGTGCGCTGGCGGTTCGTGTCGGCGTCGATCGACGGGGATCACCTTCGGCTGTACTTCACCGAGCTCACCCGCGCCGTCCGGCTCCTCCTGCACTACCGCGTGGTGTCCGACGTCGTCGAGCGGTGGGCCGAGCTGCGCGCCGGCGAGCCGGTCGAGGTGCTGCGGGCCGACAGCGCGGCCTGGTGCCCGCCCCGCCGCGAGGACTACCGGCTGTCCTCGGTGCACGGCCGGTGGGCCGCCGAGTGGCAGCTGCGGCGCGAGGCGCTGACCGCGGGCCTGGTGCGGCTCGGCAGCCGCCGCACCACGACCAGCCCGACGCAGAACCCGTGGTTCGCCCTCGACGACGGCACCGCCACCGAGACCGCCGGCGAGGTGTGGAGCGCCGCCCTGGCCTGGTCGGGCACCTGGCACATCGACGTCGAGCGCCAGCCCGCCGGCCGGGTGGTGGCCACCGCCGGCGCCGGTTCATCGCTCGCCCTCGCCGCCGGCGAGACCCACACGACCCCGGTGTCGGCGGGCCTGTGGACCGGCGACGGTTTCGGAGCCGTCAGCCGGATGTGGCACCGGTACCTCCGCGAGCACGTGATGCCGTCCGGCGCCGAGCTGCGCCCGGTGCTCTACAACTCGTGGGAGGCGACCGGCTTCCGGCTGGACGAGACGAACCAGCTGGCCCTGGCCGAGCGGGCCGCCGCCCTCGGCTGCGAGCTGTTCGTGATGGACGACGGCTGGTTCGGCGCCCGCCTGAGCGACGACGCGGGCCTCGGCGACTGGACGCCGAACCCGGACCGCTTCCCCCGCGGCCTCGCCCCGCTCATCGCCCGGGTCAACGAGCTGGGCATGCGGTTCGGCATCTGGGTCGAGCCGGAGATGGTGAACCCGGACAGCGCCCTGTACCGCGCGCACCCCGACTGGGTGTACGCGACGCCCGGCTACCCCCGCCACGAAATGCGCAACCAGCTGGTCCTCAACCTGGGGAAGCCGGAGGTCGCGGCCTGGCTGCACGGCTGGATGGACGCGCTGCTCGCCGAGCACGACATCGCGTTCGTCAAGTGGGACATGAACCGCCCGGTCACCGACCCCGGCCCGGACCCGTCCTGGCCGGCCGCCCACACGCTCTCCCTGTACGCCATCCTCGACCGCCTCCGCCGCGACCACCCCACGGTCCGGTTCGAGTCCTGCGCCTCGGGCGGCGGCCGCGTCGACCCCGGCATCCTGGCCCGCACCGACCAGGTGTGGCCGAGCGACAACACCGACGCCGCCGACCGCCTGCACATCCAGGAGGGCTTCGGCCAGGTGTACCCCGCCCGGACGATGACGGCGTGGGTGACCGACGCGCCGAACTTCCTGACCGGCAACCGCCTCCCGCTGCGCTTCCGCTTCCACGTGGCGATGGCGGGCGTCCTGGGCATCGGCGGCGACCTGACCCACTGGACGCTCGACGAGCAGACGGAGGCCGCGGCGCTGATCGCGCAGTACAAGCGGATCCGCCCGATCGTCCAGCACGGCGCCCTGCACCGCCTGCGCTCCCCCGCGACGTCGACCGCCCCCGCCCTGGCCTACGTCCTGGCGGACGAGGTGGCGGTCTTCCAGTGGCTGGCCGGCCACCGCTACGGCGAGCCGTACGTCCCGCCCCGCCTGCCGTTCCTCCCGCCGTCGACGCGGTGGCAGGACGCGGAGACGGGCACGCTGTTCACGTCGGCGTTCCTGGCCACGCACGGCCTGGACGCGACCCTGTTCCGCAACCACGACAGCGCCGTGACCCACCTCCGCCGCGCCCCCTGAGCGGAATCACTCGCCGGCTCACTCATATTCATCGATGTTCTCGAATGCAAATTGCACCTGATGATTGACGGGTGCGAATTCGGATCACCGCGGCACTCATTGCGTCGCTCGCCGCGCTCGCGGCCTGCGGCTCCGACCCGCCGGCAGCGCGACCGGCCGGTGCGCGGCCCGACCCGCCCACGGACGGCCGGTGCACCGGCATCGACCCCGCCGTCCGGCTGGGTCAGCTCAGGGCGGCGAAGGCGTCCCTCACCAGGCCACCCGGAAAGGACTCCAAGCTCGCCGCGAACGCGGGCGAATACGCCTACGCCTCGGCACCCGTGGATGTCGCCGGCGCCGGGAAGTACACGTTCCGGTTCGGCCCGGTGCCGGCCGCCTTCGACTATCCGACCAGCCCGTCGAGCCTGTCGTTCGACACACCGGGCGACTTCCACGGTCAGGTGACCATGGACCTCCAGCGCGACCCCGCGCTCGTCCAGCACGACGGCGCCCGCTTCCTGGAGGCGTACGCCGAGGTCACCAGCGACCTCGGCCCCTGCACGGCACTGGTGATTTTCCTGTACTGACAGTGCACAAGGAGGACATCATGCTCGGACGTCAACTCCGCCGCGCGCTCGCCTACAGCTCGGTCGCCGGCGTCTCGGCGGTCGCCGCGGCCGTCCTGGGCCCGGCCGGCCCGGCGACGGCGGCGGTCTGCTACGCGGTCACCGGCGTCACCACGACGGTGTACGTCGGCGACTACCCGTCCCCCGCCATCGCGTTCCCGCTGTACAACTCGGTCGTCTCGACCTACTACAACGCCAAGCCGACGAGTGTGGCCTACAAGGTCAGCACGTCCTCCCTGCAGGGATACGGCACCTTGTACGTCTACATCTACAACAACGGCGGCAGCACCGCGTACCTCGACGGCTGGGTCACGTTCGCCTACGCCTGCTGACCCGCTGTAGGCGGGTTGCGGCTCACGGGAGCTCGATGAGTCCCGTCCCGGCCGGCCGCGCGGCCGACCGCCGCCGGCGCATGCGGGCCGCGGTGACCATCCCGCCGACCACGGCGCCCACGACGGCGGCCACCTGCATCTGGACGATCTCGGCCCGCTCGTCGTCGACGGGCACCCGCACCTCGACCCGCTCGACGACCGGCGCCTCCGGCAGCGGGTACGTGGCCTGCGCGGCCGCCGGCGTGGCGAATACCGTGCCGCCGACAATGGCGATCATCGAAATCACATTTCTCATGAACGCAGTTTCGATCGGCGCAACGGCCGGGCACGATACGACATTGCGCGTATTCCGCCGGCCCCGGCCGGGCCAATAGACTGGCGCGGAAAGGGGGTGCAGGCGATGACCCCGATCTCGCTTCCCGACCACGACCTGCACCGCATGCTGCGCATCGCCGAGGCTCCTGACCTGGGCGACGACGGTGACGGCCTGCCCTGGTCGATCCTGCACGAACTGCGCGGGCTCGTCCGCTGCGAAGTGATCGAATTCGGCAGCTTCGACGCCTCCCGGCGCAGCTATTTCTACGATCAGGGTCTCGACCAGCCGGCCTACGATCCGGATCAGGACGACGTATTCTGGGATCTCTTTCCGACATCCTGCGGCTTTCAGGATCCGGCCCAGCCGTATCGGACCGTCCGCCAGTCCACCGACCGCTACACGCTGGCCGAGATGCGCCGCACGCCCCTGTATCTCGAGTTCTGCCGGCCGCTCGGCCTGCACCACTCGCTCCAGGCCTGCTGGCAGGCCGGCGCCGGCCGGGAGCTCCGGCTGGTGCTGCACCGCGGACGGCACGACCCCGACTTCGACGACCGCGACCGCGGCCTGATCACCCTGCTGCGCCCGCACGTCCTGGCGGCACACCGGGCGCTGCTGCGCCGCCGCGACCCGGTCCCGGACCTCACGAGCCGGCAGTGGGAGCTGCTGCGCCTGATCGAGGACGGCCTGACCAACCGCCAGATCGCGCGGCACCTGTCGATCAGCGAGCACACGGTCCGCAAGCACCTGGAGAACGTGTTCGCGCGCCTGGAGGTCGCGAGCCGCACGGCGGCGTTGCGCCGCGCCTTCCCCTGACGGTCAAGCCACGCCTTCCCTGGCGATCAAGCCGCGCCTTCCCTGGCGATCAAGCCGCGCCTTCCCTGGCGATCAAGCGCGCTTTCCCTGACGATCGAGCCGCGCCTTTCCCTGACGGTCACTCGCGCGCCGCGACCAGCGCCGCCGCGGCCGTGCGGGACCGGGCGCCGGTGCGGGCGAAGACGTGCTCCAGGTGCTTGCGGACCGTCGACTCGGCGATGACCAGGCGGCGGCCGATCTGGGCGTTGCTCAGGCCCTCGCGGACCAGCATGAGCACCTCCCGCTCCCGGCCGGTGAGCCGCGGCGCGGCCGCCCGCCGGCGCCGGCCCTCGGCGTGGATCTCCCACAGGTGCGGCCGGACCAGCTCGGCGACCAGCCGGTCGCGGTCGCTGAAGTCCCGGCCGGGGCCGCGCCAGAACGAGACCTTCCGCATCTGCCCGTGCGGCGCGGGGAACGCCAGGTGCATCCCGTGACGCAGGCCCCCGGGGCCGTAGTACCCGGCGACCAGCGGGGCGTTGCGCAGCGCCGCCGGCGAGTAGAAGTCCGACCACCGCACCGCCGTGGCCAGGTCGCCGGTGCGCCCCGGGTAGGTGCACGGCTCGAACTGCCGCGCCGCGGCCCAGAAGCCCTCGTCGGCCGGCGGGTCGCAGTCGTCGCCGAGGTACCGGTCGCCGGGCTCGTCCCACTGCAGCAGCAGGGTCCGGCAGGCCGCGGTGTCCTCCTCGTAGAAGGACACCGCATCGCACGGCACGAGCGCCGCGAGGGCGCTCATGACCGCCCACGGCAGCCCGTCGGTCGGTTCGTCGTGCCGGGCGTCGACGACGCCGGCCAGACCACGAACGTCACGCTCCGTCATCGGTCAACGCTAACTCCGCCCCGGCGCCCGGCGACATACGCGTTTCGGCGAATGTGTGCCGCAACCACCCACCTCCGCCGTGTCACTGCCTGAGATAGCGCAGGCCGCGCTTGCAGTACGTGCGGGGGTTCGTGTCGAGGTAACGGGCCCACGGCGGGTCGGGTTCGTTGCGGAGCCAGGCGTAGCGGGCCAGCGCGTAGCCGTACATCGGCTCGGTCAGGTAGCCCAGGCGGGTCGTGCGGTACTGGGCGGTGTCCGCCGTGTACTCGAAGGCGGCGTTCGCGCCGAAGATGCCCAGGCCGAAGTAGACCGTCAGCAGGTCGGTCAGCGGCTCGTGGTCCTCGCTGTCGGCCGTGATGCGCCCGTCGGCGAGCAGCAGGACGTGGCCCAGCTCGTGGGCGATCGTCGCCACCAGCGACATCGGGGCGGCGGCCTGGTCGTCGTGGATGCCGATCACCGACCGGCCGTCGCGCACCCGGTGGTGGCCGGCCGCGCCGGACCAGCGCGACGACAGCGGGACGAAGTTCGCCAGCTCGCGGTTGTCGTCGGACTCGTCGTGCTCGAGCTCGATGCGCGCCGGGTCGACGCCCATGTGGGCGCAGAGCCGCTCCAGCACCGCCCTGACGTCGGCGCGGGTGCCACGGTACTCACCCGGGAAGAACTCGTCGGTCGGCAGCACCACGGTGCCGCGCAGCCGCCCGTCGCCGAACTGTCCCTGCAGCCAGTCCAGCCGCGTCTCGATCCAGTCCTGCTCCACCTGCCGCACCGGACACGCCGGCCGCCCCCACCAGGCCATACCTCCAGTGTGCAACCGCCCCGCAACCCGGAGCCGGGTCCTGAGCCGCCGTCGTTTGCTGCGCCCGAACCGCATCTCCAAGCGTGCCTATTCGAGGTTGGATTCAACCAGAGCCATGAACACGATCATTGCGACCTGCAGGGCCACACCACCGAGACCGCAGATCAGACCGGCCACAGCCATCCCCCTGCTGTTGGCCACGCCGCGGCCGGCGGTGCGCAGGCTGACGATGCCAAGCACGACCGCCGCAATGCCGGTCACACCACCGACGGGGGTACAGGCAACGGCGGGAATCGACACGACGCCGCAGATCAGGGCAGCCAACGGCAGCCCACCGTCTGATGGAGCCGTTGACGCGACGCTCTTCGTCGCCCTCGCATCCGCCATCGGCGGCGCCGGCAGGTCATGGACCAGACGGGCAAGCTCACCCCAGGTACGCGAGCCATACACCAATCGGGTCCGATCGGCATACTCGTCCAAGGTCAGCCGCCCGTCGGCAGCTGCCGCGCCGAGGTGGGCGACGATGGCCTCACGGTCGGCATCTGACGCCCGGAGCCAAGGCGCGGGATACATGACCCGAGGGTACGAGCCCGCGTCGTCCCCGAGAGATCCGTCGACAGGCCGGTCTTGCCCAACCGCAGCGCCGAAGACCGACGCTGCTGCCTTCAGGGGCGCGGGCGGCCGAGGCCGGCCGGGAACGGCTCAGCTGAGGACGGAGCGGAGGTAGGCCAGGTTGTCGGCCGTGCGCTCCTCCAGCGGTACCGCCGTGGAGAAGTCCTCCAGCGTGATCCAGCTGTCGTAGCCCACCTCGCGCAGCAGCCGCAGGTAGGCCGCCACGTCCGCCTGGCCCTCGCGGAGTGGGGACCAGTCCGGCCGCCAGGTCACCACGCCGTCCGGCGACGGGGGTGACGGGTGCCAGGCCACGTTCTTCACGTGGACGTGGTGCAGGTACGGGCCCAGCATCTCGAACGCCGCGCGGTGGTCCTCGTAGCCCTCGATGACCAGGTTGCCCAGGTCGTGGATCACGCCCACCGTCGCCGGGTCCAGGTCCTCGATCAGGCGCAGCGCGGCGGAGGCCGACGACGTGATCGTCTCGTGGTGGAGCTCGACCAGGATCGTCACACCGTGATCAAGAGCCAGGGACGCGGCCCAGGCCAGGTCCTTGCGGGCGTCCGCGAACAGGTCGCGGTAGTGGCCGGAGCGCAGCAGCGGCATCGCGACGCGGAGGCGGCCGGCCCGCAGGGCCGACGTCGCGGCGATCAGGCGGGCCACGTCGTCGCGTTCGTAGGACCTGGCGTAGCCCGCGATGCCGGAGATCTCCAGGCCCGCGTCGCGTGTGATCGCCGCGATCGACGGGAGCTGTGCCTCCAGGCCGGTCAGGGGCCAGGTCGCGCGGTTGCCGGCCCAGAAGCCGGGGACCGGGGCGTCGTCCTGGTCGGTGACTCGCCACTCGACGCCGTCGTAGCCCTGGGCGGCCAGGATCCGGACGGCCTCCGAGGGGGTCCAGTCGGGGGTGGATGCGGTGAAGGCCGAGAATTTCACGAAAGCTCCTCAACAAACGGCATGACGTCGTCGAACGCGCCGTCCAGCACCTGCTCGAAGCCGACCGGGCGGCCCAGCGTGGCCGACACGTACACCGCGCGGACCAGCGCCAGGGCCAGCAGGCCGTCGGCGACCCGCACGCCCGGCGGGCGGCCGGTCTCGACGGCCTCCACGAGGTCGTCGTACTGCCGGAGGTGCCCGACGACGAACGCGTCCGGCTCCCGCGCCGCGCCGAAGCGCTCCGAGGCCGGCAGCGCCAGCTCCGCACCGTCGGCCGACCAGAAGTACTCCAGCTGATCGTCGTGCAGCACGGCCGAGCCCTCCGTGCCGTGCACCGCCAGCCGGACCGGCAGGCCGGGGCGGGCGCTCGTCGTGGCGTGCAGCACCGCGAGGGCGCCGGACGCGAACCGGATCGTGGCCGCGGCCAGGTCCTCGACCTCGATCCGCTCGTGGGACACGCGGGCGGTCTGCGCGTAGACCTCAGCGGGGCGGCCCAGCAGGGCCAGCATCTGGTCGACGAGGTGGATCCCCTGGTTGGCCAGGGCGCCTCCCCCGTCGAAGGCCCACGTCCCCCGCCAGTCGGCGCTGTCGTAGTACGACTGCTCCCGGAACCACGGCATCGACACGACGGCCGAGGTGAGCCGGCCCAGGCGGCCCTCCGCGAACGCCCGGCGGACGGCGACCAGGGCCGGGTCGAAGCGGTGCTGGCTGACCATCGCGCAGGTCAGGCCGCGTGCCTCGGCCTCGGCGGCGACCTTCGCGAACGCGCGGGCCTTCGGCAGCGAGACGTCCAGCGGCTTCTCGACCAGCAGGTGGACGCCGGCCCGCAGCGTCTCCTCGGCCGCCTCGACGTGCAGGCCGCTCGGCGTGCAGATGGCCACGAGATCGATGCCCCCCAGCGCCAGGGCATCGGTCAGCGTCGAACACGCGACCGGCGCCGGGTCGATTCTCGACGCCAGCGCCGTGGCCGCCGCGGGCACCGAGTCGACGACCGCCGCGACCCGCAGCCGCGGGTGGCGGACGATCGCGTCGGCGTGGTTGCCGCCGATGATGCCGGCGCCGACGATCGCAACGTTGAGCATTTACTTGACCCCTCCGGCCGTCAGGCCACCGACCAGGAACCGCTGGAACGCGAGGTACAACACCACCACGGGCAGGGCGCAGACCAGCGCCGAGGCCATCAGCTGCCCGTACACCGGGATCGCACCGCCCTCCTGGGTCGCCCCGAAGACCTGCAGGGCCACGGCGGCGGTGCGGCTGTCGGGGTTGGTCATGACCGACGCGAAGAGCACGTCGTTCCACCCGAGCAGGAACGCGAAGATGCTGGCGACGACCAGGCCCGGCCAGCTCAGCGGGATGACGATCGAGCGCAGGATGCGCCACGACGACGCGCCGTCGAGGCGGGCGGCCTCGTCGAGCTCGTGCGGCAGCCCGCGCAGGTAGGTGACCATCACCCAGGTCGAGAACGGCAGCGCGAACGTCAGGTAGGTCACGAACAGCGCCCACCGGGTGCCGATGACCTGGATGCCGAGGACGGTGGCGAGGTTCGCGAACAGCACGAACACCGGCAGGAGCATCAGGGTGCCGGGGATGCTCTGGAGGGCGAGCAGCCCGCGCAGGATCAGGCCCTTTCCGAGGAAGGTGTACCGCACCAGCACGTATGCGCTGGCCACCGACACGACGGCGCAGACCAGCGCGACGGTCCCGGCGACGAGGAGGCTGTTGCCCAGGCCGGCGCCGAGCTCCACGGTCGACCAGATCTTCGCGTAGTTGCCGGGGTGCCAGGCCGACGGCCACACCTCGCCGCGGGTCACGGCGAGATCGTCGTTGACCGATGCCAGCAGCATGTAGGCGACGGGTCCGAGCGCGAAGGCGAGGATGAGCGCGACGACGACCGTCTGCAGCCAGCGCGGCAGCAGCCGCTGCACGTCAGCTTTCATCGCTGTTCAATCGGACGGCGCGCAGGTACAACGCGAGGGGAATCGACACCAGCAGCAGTGACAGCACCGCCATCGCCGCGCTCAGGCCGAACCGGAAGTTCTGGAAGCTCTCCACGTAGGTGAGCACGGGCAGCACCTCCACGTCGTGCGGGGCGGGCACGCCGAACAGCACGTACGGCAGCGTGAAGTTGTTGAGGTTGTGCAGGAACGAGATCACCAGTCCGAGGCCGAGCACACCGCGCAGGTAGGGGAAGATGACGTACCTGAGTTTCGCGAACCATGCGGCGCCGTCCAGCGCCGCCGCCTCGTGCACCTCGCCGTCGATGCCCTGCAGGCCGGAGAGCGCCAGGAGGTACACCAGCGGCCAGGACGTCCACAGCTGCACGACGACGAGGGCCCAGTAGCTCAGCGGCCCGTTCAGCCAGAGGTGCTGCTCGCCGAGGATCGCGTTGACCGGGCCGGACGGCTGCAGGATCGTGCGCCAGACGGTGCCGACGACGAACGCCGGCAGCACGTACGGGATGAGGAACGCCGAGCGGACCAGCGCCCGCCCGCGGAAGCGCTGCTGGGTGGCGAGCGCGGCGGCCAGCCCGATCGGCAGGGTGGCCACGGTGACCAGCACCGAGTAGCCGACGCTGATCCAGATCGCGTGCGGCAGCGGGGTGTCGGTGAGCGCCTCGACGTAGTTGTCGAGGCCGATGAAGGGGGCGCCGGTCCATTCGCGCAGCGTGTACTGGTCGAGGTCGAGCAGCGACACGAGGAGCGCGACCGCGAGGGGCACCAGGATGACGACGACCATGAGGACGCCCCCCGGCGCCAGCATCCACAGTGGACGCTGACGCCGGCTGACGGTCCTGCGCTTGCGGGTGGCCGGCCGGCTGGTCGCCGGCCGGACCTCCGTGGTGATTGACATCTGTCTACTTTTGCTTGTCGAGGGCGTCCTGCGCTGCCTTCTGCGCGTCGGCCACCAGCGACTTGAGCTTCGCGTCGTCGACCTTGCCGGCCTGCAGCGACGGGATGGACTGCACGACGACGTTGAGCAGGGCGAGCTGCACCTGGCTCCAGGCCCCGTTGAACGGGGTGCCGGCCGCCTTCGAGGCGGAGTCGATGATCGCCGCGAGCGCCGGGTCGGACTGCAGCTTCTTGGCCGCCGTCGCGTTCGTGGGCAGCTCGCCGAACGTCTTGTAGTACGACTCCTGCTGCTCGGGGCTGGTGAGCAGCTTCACCAGGGCGAGGGCCAGGTCCTTGTTCTTGGTGTACTTCGCGACGACGAGGTTGTCGCCGGACAGGATGCTCGTGGCCGCCACGCCGTTGGACGCGGTGCTGGTCGCGCCGGGCGGGACGGTCGGCATGATCGCGTAGGCGTACTTCCCCGCGACCGCCGACTTGTCCAGCGTGACCTTCGACGTGGCCGACACCATCGGCAGGAACGCCGCCTTGCCCGCTCCGAAGTCGGCGATGGCCTGGGCGTTCTTCCAGCCGACGGCGGCCGGGTTGACGACCTTGTCGGTGGCGAGCCAGCCGAGGTACGTCTGGTAGGCCTTCAGCGTGGCCGGGTCGTCCAGCGACGCCTTCTTGTCCTTGACCAGCGGGTTGCCCGCCTGGACGCTCATCGCCCAGATGAACTTCCACGGGTCGAAGCCGTCGGCGTAGGCGACGGCGAGGCCGTAGCGGCCGTTGCCGGTGTACTTCTTCGCCTGCTCCAGCAGCCCGTCCCAGGTGGTCGCGGGCTTGTCGGTGCCGAGGATCTCGGTGTTGTACGCCATGACGAACGGCCGGCTGGTGAACGGGATGCCGACCTGGTGCTCGGCGTCGGGGCCGGAGATGCCCAGCGTGGCCGGCACGAAGGCCTCCTTGCCGCCGAGCTTCTTCCAGTCGTCGTCCTTGAGCTCGAGGAACGCGCCGGTCGCGTAGGCGGTCGGGGTGAACGTCGTGCCCAGCGAGTAGATGTCGGGACCCTGGCCGGACAGCACGGCCGTCTGGATCTTCGTGAGCTCGTCGTTGGCCGAGGCGAACGTCTCGAACTTCACCTCGGCGCCGGTCTGCGCCTTGAACTTGTCGTTGATCTCGGTGAACCAGGCGCGCTGCTGCTCGGGGTAGATCGTGTTGGCCTGGACCAGCACGTTGAGGGTCTTGCCGGCGCCGCTCAGGCCGTTGTCGGAACTGTTGTCGGAACTGGCGTCGTCGCCGCAGGCGGCCAGGAACAGACTCGCGGCGCAGACGGCGGCGAGGATCGGTAAGCGCTTCATGTGGTGTCTCCCGGGGGTGTTCGGAAGCACGGGGCGGATTGAGGCGAAGCTATCAACGCCTTTCGGAGGATGGCAATCGTTTGCCACCTCTTGCCAAAATGCCGCCATGCCTCGCGCGCACCAGTTCGGCTCCGCCGACCGGCCGGTAACGATCAACGACATCGCCGCCGCCTGCGGGGTGGCCGCGTCGACCGTCTCGCGCGCCCTCAACAACCCGGGCCGGGTCAACCCGGCCACCCGGGAGCGGATCGAGGCGGCGGCGCGGGAGCTGCGGTACGTGCCGAACTCGCAGGCCCGGGCGCTGAGCTCGGGGCGCACCGGCGCGATCGCGGTGCTGGTCTCGGACGTGACCAACCCGTTCTACTTCGGCGTGCTGCGCGGCACCCAGCAGCAGCTCAAGGCGGCCGGCTACGCCCAGCTGCTGATCGACACCGAGGACTCCGGCGAGCTGGAGGTGGAGCTGCTGCACAAGATGCGCCGCTCGCTCGACGGCGCCATCCTGGCCGCGTCCCGGCTGCCCGACAAGGCCCTGGCCAAGCTGGCCGAGGACATCCCGCTCGTCACGATCAACCGCAACGTCCGCGGCGTGCCGAGCACGATCATCGACACGCCGGCCGGCATCCACCAGGCCGCCGAGCACCTGATCTCGCTTGGCCACCGCCGGATCGCCTACGTGTCCGGCCCGGAGCGGTCCTGGCCCAACGAGGCCCGCTGGCGCGCGGCCCAGGACGTCGCCGCGCGGCACCGGCTCACCTTCACCCGGGTCGGGCCGTTCCCGTCGGGCCGCGGGTCGGGGCCGGCCGCCGCCGACGCGGTGCTGAACACCGGCGTGACCGCCTGCATCGTCTTCAACGACCTGCTGGCGATCGGCATCCTCCAGCGGCTGCGCGAGCGGCGGGTCCGGGTGCCGGAGGAGCTGAGCGTGGTCGGCTGCGACGACATCTTCGGCGCCGACTTCTGCCACCCGCCGCTCACCACGCTGACGGCACCCATTGAGCAGGCGGGCCGGGTGGCGGTGTCGATGCTACTGTCACGACTGGACCGCACGACGGCCCCGACCGCCCGCCAGTCGGTGATGCTTCCCGTCCATCTCACCGTGCGTGGTTCCACGGGCCCACTTCTGTCATCATGAACAGCGTCGTGTGCTGAAGTCGACAGGTGCCGTTGTAGGTTATTCACAAGGATCGCCCCCGCCCGGTGGCGGGTCCAACAGTTCTGTTGGTGATTGCACCTCTGGGAGGCTTGCTCGGTGTTCAGCCGCATCGCCATCGTCAACCGCGGAGAGGCCGCCATGCGGCTGATCCACGCCGTCCGCGAGCTCAACGCGGAGGCCGGGGCCACGCCGATCGAGACCGTCGCCCTCTACACCGACGCCGAGCGCACCGCCACCTTCGTCCGCGAGGCCGACGACAGCTACTGCCTGGGCCCCGCGTCGGCCCGGCCGTATCTCGACCACGCCGTCCTGGAGAAGGCCCTCGTCGAGACCCGCGCGGACGCCGCCTGGGTCGGCTGGGGCTTCGTCGCCGAGGACCCCACCTTCGCCGAGCTCTGCGAGAAGACCGGCGTCACCTTCATCGGCCCCAGCGCCGACGCGATGCGCAAGCTCGGCGACAAGATCGGCGCGAAGCTGATCGCCGAGGAGGCCGGCGTGCCGGTCGCGCCGTGGAGCCGCGGCGCGGTCGAGACCCTGGAGGCGGCCAAGACGGCGGCCGCCCAGATCGGCTACCCGCTGATGCTCAAGGCGACGGCGGGCGGCGGCGGCCGCGGCATCCGGGTCGTGCGCAGCGACGCCGAGCTCACCGACGCCTACGAGCGCACCAGCCTGGAGGCCGCCCGGGCGTTCGGCAGCGGCATCGTGTTCCTGGAGCGCCTGGTCACCGGCGCCCGGCACGTCGAGGTCCAGGTCATCGCCGACGGCCAGGGCACCGCCTGGGCGCTCGGCGTGCGCGACTGCTCCGTGCAGCGGCGCAACCAGAAGGTCATCGAGGAGTCGGCCTCCCCGGTGCTCGCCCCCGAGCAGGCCCGCGAGCTGAAGGACGCCGCCGAGCGGCTGGCCCTCGCCGTGGACTACCGCGGCGCCGGCACCGTCGAGTTCCTCTACCACCCGGGTGAGCGGCTGTTCGCCTTCCTGGAGGTCAACACCCGCCTGCAGGTCGAGCACCCGATCACCGAGGCGACCACCGACTTCGACCTGGTCAAGGCCCAGCTGCACGTGGCCTCGGGCGGCCGGCTCGGCGACCTCGTCCCGGCCGAGGCCGGACACGCCGTCGAGGCCCGGCTCAACGCCGAGGACCCCGACCGCGACTTCGCGCCGGCGCCCGGCCGGATCGTCCGGCTGGTGCTGCCGAGCGGCCCCGGCGTGCGGGTCGACACCGGCGTCAGCGAGGGCGACGTCATCCCGGCCGACTTCGACTCGATGATCGCCAAGATCATCGCGTTCGGGCGCAACCGCGACGAGGCGCTCGGCCGGCTGCGCCGCGCGGTCGCCGAGACCACCGTCATCATCGAGGGCGGCGCCACCAACAAGAGCTTCCTGCTCGACCTGCTCGACCAGCCCGAGGTGATCGACGGCAGCGCCGACACCGGCTGGATCGACCGGGTGCGCGCCGAGGGCCGCCTGGTCTCCACCCGCAACTCGGGTGTGGCCCTGGCCGCGGCCGCGATCGAGGCCTACGAGGACGAGGCGCTCGTCGAGCGGCAGCGGCTGCTGTCCACCGCGCACGGCGGCCGGCCCCAGGTCCAGCACAAGAGCGGCCGGCCGATCGACCTCAAGCTGCGCGGCGCGACCTACCGGGTGACCGTCGCCCAGACCGGTCCGCGCCGGTTCCGGGTCGGCATCGGCGACACCGCCACCGTCGACGTCGAGCTCGACCGCTTCGACGAGCACACCGGCCGGATCCTGGTCAACGGCCGGCGCTACCGGCTGGTCACCGACACGCACGGCCCGATCCACCTGGTCGAGGTCGACGGCGTCACCCACCGGGTGAGCCGCGACGAGGGCGGCGTGCTGCGCTCCCCCGCCCCGGCGCTGGTTGTCGCCACCCCGCTCGAGGTCGGCGACGAGGTCGAGGCGGGCGCCCCCGTGATCGTCCTGGAGAGCATGAAGATGGAGACCGTCCTGCGCGCGCCGTTCAAGGCGAAGCTGCGCGAGCGGCTGGTCTCCGTCGGCAGCCAGGTCGAGACCGGCGCGCCGATGCTGCGGCTGGAGCCGGTCGGCGACGGGACCGAGGCCGAGGCCGCGGAGACCGACGCCGTCGACCTGGAGCTGCCGCCCGAGCCGACCGGCCGCACGCCCGAGCAGCGCGTCGCCCGCGGCATCGCCGACCTGCGCAGCCTGCTGCTCGGCTACGACCTCGACCCGCGCGACGAGCGGCGGGTGCTGTCGGAGTATCTCGCCGCCCGGGCCGACCTCAGCCACCGGCCGCTGGAGGAGGAGGTCGAGCTGCTGCGGGTCTTCGCCGACCTGACCGAGCTCAGCCGCAACCGGACGGCCGGCGAGGAGGCCAGGGCCGACACCCGGGTGCACAGCCCGCGCGAGTACTTCCACACGTACCTGCAGAGCCTCGACGTCGACCGGGCCGGGCTGTCGGACACGTTCCGCACCCGGCTGGCCCGGGCCCTGGCCCACTACGGCATCGACGACTTCGAGCGCACCGCCGCGCTGGAGGAGGCGGTGTTCCGCATCTTCCTCGCGCAGCAGCGCGCCTCAGCCGACGTGTCGGTGATCGTGACGTTCCTCCAGCAGTGGCTGACCGAGGCGCTGCCCGGCGACGGGCTGCGCGAGCTGGTCGGGCAGGCCCTGGAGCACCTGATCTTCGCCACCCAGCTGCGGTTCCCGGTCGTCGGCGACCTCGCGCGCAGCATCGTGTTCCGGTGGGCGGCCCAGCCGATGCTGCGGCGCAAGCGGGCCGAGGTCTACGTGGACGTCCGGGAGCATCTGCGGTACCTCGACCAGCACCCCGACGCCGAGGACCGCGCCGAGCGCATCGCCCGCATGGTCTCCTCGCCGGAACCGCTGGTCCGGCTGCTCGGGCAGCGGATCGGCAAGTCCGGCGCCGACCACGGCCCGATGCTGGAGGTGCTCAGCCGGCGGTATTACGGCAACCGCGGCATCAACGACCCGCGCTCGTTCGAGAGCGCCGGCCACAGCTTCTTCACCGCCGCCTACGACGGCTTCCACCTGATCGCGACCGCCACCGACTTCGTCGACCTGCACCTGACCCTGGAGCAGGTCGCCGGGCTGGTCAGCGGCGACTCGATCGCCGACATCTACCTGCGCTGGACCGACCAGCCCGACGTGGACGCCATGGCCGAGACCCTGCGCGACGTCCTCGACCAGGCCGGCCTGCCCGAGTCGCTGCAGCGGGTGACGGTGTCGGTGGCCGGGCGCACCGGCAGCGCGATGCACCACCACTTCACGTTCCACCCCGGCGTGGGCGAGGACCGGGTCATCCGCGGCCTGCACCCGCTCATCGCCGAGCGCCTCCAGCTGCCGCGGCTGCGCAACTTCGACCTCACCCGCCTGCCGTCGGTCGACGAGGAGATCTACGTCTTCCACTGCGTCGCCCCGGGCAACCCGGCCGACGAGCGGCTGGCGGCCATGGCCCAGGTCCGCGACATCACCCCGCTGCGCGACACCGACGGGCGGATCCTCGCGCTGCCCGCCCTGGAGGGCGCGCTCGACGGCTGCGTCGACGCGATCCGCAAGGTCCAGGCGCGGCGGCCGGCCCGCAAGCGGTTCGACACCAACCGGATCACGATCTACGTCTGGCCGGCCAGCGAGCTGTCCGTCGACGAGCTGCGCGCCGTCGCCCACCGCCTGCTGCCGATCACGGCGAACGCGGGCCTGGAGGAGGTGCTGTTCCTCGGCCGCCAGCGCGACCCGGCGACCGGGGAGCTGGTCGACATCGCGGTCCAGGTGTCGTACGACCAGGGCATGCGCATGTCGGTCACCTATCCCTCGACCGAGCTGATCCAGCCGCTCGACGACTACCGGCAGAAGGTGCTCTCGGCGCGCCGCCGCGGCACGACGTACCCGTACGAGCTCACCGAGATGCTCGCCGGCCAGCCCGGCGACTTCGTCGAGCACGACCTCGACGACACCGGCCGGCTCGTCCCGGTCGACCGCCCGAAGGGGCAGAACAAGGCGGGCATCGTCGCCGGCGTGGTGCGCACGCCCACCGAGCGGTATCCGGAGGGCGTCACCCGGGTCGCGCTGCTCGGCGACCCGACCAAGTCGCTCGGCGCCCTCGCCGAGGCGGAGTGCGCGCGGGTGATCGCCGCGCTCGACCTGGCCGAGGAGATGGGCGTGCCGGTCGACTGGTTCGCGCTCTCGGCCGGCGCCCGGATCGCGATGAACTCCGGCACCGAGAACATGGACTGGGTCGCCGCGGCGCTCAAGCGCATCGTGACGTTCACCCAGGCCGGCGGCGAGATCAACATCGTCGTCGCGGGGATCACCGTCGGCGCCCAGCCGTACTGGAACGCCGAGGCCACGATGCTCATGCACACCAAGGGCGTCCTGATCATGACCCCGGACTCGGCGATGGTGCTCACCGGCAAGCAGTCGCTGGACTTCTCCGGCGGCGTCTCGGCCGAGGACAACTTCGGCATCGGCGGCTACGACCGGGTCATGGGCCCCAACGGCCAGGCGCAGTACTGGGCGCCCGACCTCCAGGCCGCCCGCGACCTGCTCATGACGTACTACGACCACACCTACATCGCGCCCGGCGAGTCCCGGCCGCGCCGGGCGGCGACGACCGACCCGGCCGACCGCGACATCTCCCCGTTCCCGCACTCGGTGCCGGACAGCGACTTCACGACCGTCGGCGAGATCTTCTCGAAGGAGCGCAACCCCGACCGGAAGAAGGCGTTCGACATCCGCACGCTGATGCGGGCGCTGGCCGACCAGGACCACACGGTCCTGGAGCGCTGGGCCGGCATGGCCGACGCCGAGACCGCGGTCGTCCAGGACGTGTACCTCGGCGGCATCCCCGTCTGCCTGCTCGGGATCGAGTCGCGCTCGGTGCCGCGGCGCGGCTTCCCGCCCACCGACGGCCCGGACACCTACACCGCGGGCACGCTGTTCCCCAGCTCGTCGAAGAAGGCGGCCCGGGCGATCAACGCGGCCAGCGGGAACCGCCCGCTCGTCGTGCTGGCGAACCTGTCGGGCTTCGACGGCTCACCGGAGTCGATGCGGCGGCTCCAGCTGGAGTACGGCGCGGAGATCGGCCGCGCGATCGTGAACTTCCGCGGCCCGATCGTCTTCTGTGTGATCTCGCGGTACCACGGGGGCGCGTTCGTCGTATTCTCCAAGGCGCTCAACCCGAACATGACGGTCCTCGCCGTCGACGGCTCCTTCGCGTCGGTCATCGGCGGCGCCCCGGCGGCGGCCGTGGTCTTCGCCGGCGACGTCGACGCCCGCACCGCCAAGGACCCACGGGTGGCCACGCTGGAGGCACAAATCGCCGCAGCCACCGGCGGCGCCCGGGCGGCGCTGGTCACGCAGCTCATGGAGGTCCGCTCGACGGTCCGGGCGGAGAAGCTGGGCGAGGTGGCGGCCGAGTTCGACGGCGTACACAGCATCCAGCGGGCGGTCGAGGTCGGCTCGGTGGACGCGATCATCCGGGCGTCGGAGCTGCGGCCGCAGATCATCGCGGCCGTGGAGCGCGGCCTGGCCTGACCCCACGGCACTCCGACGAGGCCCCGGCCGGCACTTTCCACGCCGCCGGGGCCTCGCCGCGCCTGAGCCCCTCGCAAACGCCCACACTCTCGCGCCGCGCCCGCGCCGTTGCCTTGTGCCCGCGCCGTTGCCTTGTGCCCGCGCCGTTGCCTTGTGCCCGCGCCCTTGCGCCATGCCCGCGCCCATGCCCGCACTCTCGCCCCGCGCCCGCGCCATGCCCACGCCGATGCCCTCGCGCATGCCGCGCTCGCCCATGCCCGATGCCCGCGGCCTTGCCCAACGGCCTTGGAGTGCGGCCTGGCCTGAGGTCCTCGCGTGAGAACCGGGCCGGCGCTTGCTGCGCCGCCGAGACTTCGCCCGCGCCCTCGCTCTTGCCCGCGGCCTTGCCCTGCGGCCATGAGCGCGACCATGCCTGAGCTCCTCGCCGCTTCGGCCGACGCACGGCCGACGTTTCCGCGCCGCGAAGGCGTGGCTCCGCCCGCCCCCTCGCTCTTGCCCGCGAGGTGGCCTCGCCCCGCGCCCTAGCCTCGCGGCCAAGTTCCGCGATCTTGGACTTGTGGTCCTGGAAATGTCGGAAATGCACGTTAAATCCGGGACCACGACTCCAAAATCGCGGAGAACCCGAGCGGGCCGAGCGGGCCGAGCGGGCCGAGCGGGCCGAGCGGGCCGAGCGGGCCGAGCGGGCA
>NZ_JBEXCY010000071.1:30374-51101 GCF_040605515.1 Dactylosporangium sp. NPDC005572
GCCGAGTCGGGGCGGGGCTAGGGCTTGCGGGCGACCACGCCGTACATCGCGACGTCCTGCAGCGGCGGGCGGTCGGCCTCCGGGACGGGGTTGTGCCACTCCAGGACCGGGGCGATGCCCGGCTCGACCAGCTCCAAGCCGTCGAAGAAGCGGGCCAGCTCCTCCTTCGACCGCGGCTGCGCGTCGACCTTGAGCCGGCCGGCGCGGATCTCGGCCTCGGCGTGGGCGCGGGCGGCCGGGTCGTGGAGGTCGGCGGTGCCGTGGGACATCACCAGGTAGCTGCCCGAGGGCAGGGCGTCCACCATGGTCCGCACGATCTCGTACGGCTTGTCGTGGTCGAACAGGAAGTGCACGATCGCGATCAGCATGAGGGCGACCGGCTGGTCCAGGTCGAGTGTGCGCAGCAGGTCCGGGTGCTCGACGATGCCGGCGGGGGCGCGCAGGTCGGCGTCGATGTACGCGGTGGCGCCCTGGGGTGTGCTGGTCAGCAGCGCGCGGGCGTGGGTGAGCACGATCGGGTCGTTGTCGACGTAGACGATCCGCGACTCGGGGGCGATCGCCTGGGCGACCTCGTGCGTGTTGTCGGCGGTCGGGATGCCGGTGCCGACGTCGAGGAACTGGCGGACGCCCTGCTCCTCGGCCAGGAACCGCACCGCGCGGCGCAGGAACTGCCGGTTCTCCAGGGCCGTCGTGCGGATCGCCGGGTAGAAGGCGGCGATCGCGTCACCGGACTCACGATCGGCGGCGAAGTTGTCCTTGCCGCCGAGCCAGTAGTTGTACCGCCGGGCGGGGTGGGCGGTGGTCGTGTCGATCCGGTCGAGGTCGCCGTGGCTCACGGGTACACCTTATACAACCGCCGATGGATACCGGCTCGATGGATTTTCAGCGGGTCAGCCGGCCGAGCATGGCGGAGGCGGCGAAGACCGCGCATGCGGTCGCGCCGACGAGCACGCCGAGGTCGAGCCAGAGCCTCATATGGGTACCGATGAGCAGCCCGCGCAGCGCCTCGACCTCGTAGCTGAGCGGGTTGACGCGGTTGAGCACCTGCAGCCAGCCGGGCATGACCGAGACGGGATAGAGCGCGTTCGACGCGAAGAACAGCGGCATCATGATGGCCTGACCGATACCCATCATGCGGTCGCGCTTGAGCACCAGGCCGGCCAGGGTGATGGACAGGCAGCAGAAGAACGCCGAGCCGAGGACGAGCACGACGGCGGTACCGAGCAGCCGCAGCGGGTTGGCGGTGAAGGCGACGCCGAGCAGCGCTGCCAGTACCACCACCACCAGAGCCTGCACCAGCGCCCTGACGCCGGCCGCAAAGGCCTTCCCGGTCACCAGCGCGGCCCGGGGCGTCGGGGTGACCATGAGCTTGGCCAGGACGCCGGCGTCGCGCTCCCAGATGATGTGGATGCCGTAGAAGATCGACACGAACAGCGCCGACTGCGCGAGGATGCCCGGCGCGAGGAAGTCGAGATAGGGGATGCCGCCGGTCGGGATGGCCCGCAGGTGGGTGAACGTCTGACCGAAGATGATCAGCCAGAGCGCGGGCTGCACGGCGCGGGTGATGACCTCGGTGCGGTCCCGGCGCAGCTTCTGCAGCTCGACGAGGCACATGGCCACGACCCGCGTCCACAGGGTCCTACCCCAGACGGCGCGCGGTGCGACGAGTGGCACGGACATCGCTGAACCCTCCTGCGTCGAGATCGTCGCCGGTGTACGCACGGAAGACGTCGTCGAGGCTCTCCCCCGCCGCCTCCGCGATGAGCTCGGCCGGCGTGCCGAGCGCCCGGATGCGGCCGCGGTGCATGAGGGCGACGCGGTCGCAGTGCTCCTCGGCCTCCTCCATGTAGTGGGTGGTGACCAGCACGGTCATCCCGGTCTGCGCGCGGACCTCGGCGATCCGCTCCCACACCCCGGCGCGGGCGACCGGGTCGAGCCCGATCGTGGGCTCGTCGAGCACGAGCAGCCGCGGGGCGCTGACCAGCGCCTGGGCCAGCTCCAGCCGCCGGACCATGCCGCCGGAGTACGTCCCGGCGACCCGGTCGGCGGCCTCGGTGAGCCCCATCGCCTCGATGACCTGCTCGGTCCGGGCCTTGCGCTCGCGGCGCGGTACGTCGAACAGCCGCGCGAAGAGCGCGACGTTCTCCCGCCCGCTGAGCCCGGCGTCGGCCGAGAGGGCCTGCGGCACGTACCCGATGAGCCGCCGCACCGCCATCTTCTTCCTCGCCACGTCGAGCCCGAACACCGCCACCCGGCCCTCCTGGGGCGGCAGCAGGGTCGTCAGCACGCGGATGGTGGTCGTCTTGCCGGCGCCGTTCGGTCCGAGCAGCCCGAAGATCTCCGCCGGCCGCACGTCGAGCGAGCTGCCGTCGACGGCGGTGTTCTCCTTGAACCGGTGGCGCAGCCCGTCGATCCGCACGGCACTGTTCACTGCGCGTCTCCTTCCAGTGCGGCCGCCAGGTGGTCCAGCGCCGGCAGGGCACCGGCCAGCGCCTCCCGCTCGTGCTCCGGCAGCTCGGCCAGGGCCCTGGCGATCAGCGCGCTGCGCGCCGCCCGCCAGCTCTGCAGCCGCTGCTCGGCGGCCGGCGTGAGGAACAGCCGGGCGGTGCGCCCGTCGTCGGGATCGCGCTCGCGGCTGAGCAGGCCGTCGCGGGTGAGCTGGTTGACGAGCGTGCTCACCGAGTTGCCGGCCAGGTGGAGCGCCTGCGCGGCCGCCCCGACGCCGACCCCCGGGACCGCCTCGACATGCCTGAGCAACTCCACCTGGCTGCCTGTGAGCGGCGCCCGCACGAACTCGACCCGCAGCCGCCGCCGCCAGACCCGCCGCACGGCGTTCAGCCGCTCGGCCAGCCCGTCGGCCAGCTCCTGGTGATCCACGCCTCCACTATATACCTCGTTAGCAGAGCTAACTAGATGCGCGCAGCATCCTCCCGATCGTGGCGCGGACCTCGGGGTCCTCTTCCACGGCCAGGTGCTCACCGAGCACCCGGTGAAGGTGCTTGCCGATCCGTCTGCCCGACATCGAGTCGGTGGTCATCAGGATCGCGGCGAGGGACCGGACGCGCGGCACGGGATCGGCGAGCGCCGCCGGCAACAGGTCGCGGCCGTGGTCGCCCTGGGCGGCCAGCGCGCGCACGATCGTCTCCCGCACCGACGGTTGCGGCTCGCTGACCAGCGCCTCCGCCAAAACACCGGGCAGCCCCGCGCTCGGCGTCGGGTACGTGATGAAGGTGTACGCGGCCGCCCGCCGCCGCGTCACCAGCGGGTCGCCGCGCAGCGTGGTCACCAGCTCGGCCTCGTCGCCGGCCATCTGGTCGGCGAACCAGGTCAGGTCGCGGTAACCGGCCAGGACGAAGTCCAGCCAGCGCTCGTACCACGCGAGGAAGTCCGCATCGGCATGGAAATGCGGCGCGAAGTTGCCGTCGGCGTTGACCTCGACCAGCCGGCCGCGGCCGGGTCCGGTGACAACGAGCAGGGTGTGGTCGCTGCAGCCGCGGTATACGACCGCGATCGCGCCGGGGAAGCGCTGCGCGGCCGACGGTGCGGGGAGGTCGACGTCGGGCGGGAACGGGAACGGGTCGGCCAGACCGGCACCGCCGGCTGTGGGCCGGCCCCGCCACCGGTCGATCGGCAACAGGCCGTAGGTCGGGCCGTAGCCGCCGTGGCCGATCGAGGTGCAGAACCGGCGGAACTCCTCGGGCAGTCGGATGCCGTGCGGGTCCTCGAAGGCCGACAGCTGCTGCTCGGTGAGTGCCGGGCCGAGGGTGGCCTGCTCCGTCGCAGGCAGGGTGGCGAGCTTGGTCTGGATCCGGGTGATCCGGTCGTCCATGGACGCTTCTTGTCGTCAGTCTGGGCTCGGGAGGTCCAGGCGGTAGGAGTCGCCGTGTTTCTCGAAGCCGAGCCGGCCGTAGTACGGGGCGAGCATACCCGGTGGGGTCAGGACCTGGCGGTAGCCGCGGGCCGTCAGCTGCCCCGAGCGGCGGAACACGAACTCGCCCGGGGACAGGTCGCGGTAGCGCGGGGTCACGTAGTCCAGGTCGACCTGGGCTATGTGCTCCTGACCGTCCGGCAGCGGGCGCAGCAGCAGGACGCCGACCACCTCGTCGCCGTACAGCGTCACGAAGGCCTGGCTGTCCGGGGAGTACGTGAAGTCGGGGTTGAAGCGGGCGATGTCCGCCCAATGGACGCGCAGCACGTGGGCCAGGAAGGCGTCGTCCGCCGCCACCTCGACCACGGCGTAGGTGTTCTCGTCGTGGCGGGTGCGCAGCATGCGGTACAGGTGCCAGGCGTTGATGACCGTGAGCACCACGTTGAGGCCGACCATCGGCCACACGTGGACGAGGGAGTTGTAGGCGACCAGCACCACGGAGCCGGCCAGGTTCAGCCGGCGTAACCGCAGCTGCCGGGTCTGCAGCAGCGACCACACGAGCAGTGCGGAGCCGGCCCAGCCGAGCGCTTCCAGCCAGTACGTCACGATCGCCAGCCACGCGTGAACACGACGTCGAGCTTGGCGCCGACCGCGGCCGGCAGGTCGATGCCCAGCGTGTGGGCCGTCACGAACGCGGTGATGACGACGTCGGCCAGCTCGGCCTCGACGTCCTCGAACGAGCCGGAGCGGCGGGCCATGCCGTAGTGGCGGCGCACGGCGCCGACGAACTCGCCCACCTCCTCGGCGAGGGCGAGCGTCTGGCGCAGGTGCGGGGCCTCGGTGAAGCCGTTGGCGGTGAGGTGGCCGGCGATGTCGGCGGCACGGCCGGGCAGGTCGCCGAGGTCGAAGTCTTCCACAATGAACAGCATGGACGACTTCCTCCGCGATCTCGCCCCCGGAGCCAGGCAGTGTCAATGTTGACGAAAATCAACGCGACTGTACGAGCGAGCGTGCATTGAACATCCGTCAGATCCGTGCCTGGCACACCGCGGACACGGTCCGTGTCTACCAGGCCTACTCCCCGTCGATCGCGATCCCGGCGCTGGAGGCCGGCCGGTTCGTCCCCCCGTTCAAGCGCGACCGCATGACCTGGGTCAAGCCGTCGTTCCTCTGGATGATGTACCGCAGCGGCTGGGCCACGAAGCCCGGCCAGGAGGTGGTGCTGGCCGTCGAGCTGACCCGCGCGGGGTTCGACTGGGCCGTCGCAGCGGCCTGCCCGAGCTCGTACAAACCCGGCGAGTTCGCCAGCCGGCAGGAGTGGGCCGAGCGGCTGCGCGCCTCGCCGGTCCGGGTCCAGTGGGATCCCGAGCGCGACCTGCACCTCCAGCCGCTGCCGTACCGCTCGCTCCAGCTCGGCCTGAGCGGCGCGGCCGTCCACCGGTACGTCGACGAGTGGACGGTGTCGATCACCGACGTCACCGGCACGGCCCACCGGATCCACGACCTGCTGCGGGCCGGCGAGCGGGACGCGGCCGCGGCGCTGCTGCCGGACGAGCCCGGGTACGGATGAGTGGCCGGGAGGTCTACCGCCTGACGATGATCGGCGTGATCGCCGCCTGCGTCCTCGTGTCGTACCTGGTGATCAAGCAGCGGCTCGGCGACGACGACCCGCCCGGGCCCGGCCCGCGACCGGCCTTCCAGCTGCCGTTCCCGTGCGGCGAGGCGTGGCGGCTCACGACGTACCCGGGCCACGACGACTACGACATCGACTTCTTCTACGTCGGCGGCCCGAGCGCCGGCCGTTCGGTCGTCGCCTCGGCCGACGGCACGGTCGAGTGGGCGGGCTGGAACGGCACCCTCGCCGACGGTTCGGCCGCCCAGCCGGGCACCGTCGGCACCCGCGGCGGCCTGGGCTTCGGCGTGATCCTGTCGCACGGCGGCGGCTGGTTCACGTCGTACGGGCACCTGAACACCTGGCCGGCCGTGAAGACCGGCGACGCCGTCAAGCGCGGCCAGCTGCTCGGCCGGGTCGGCCGGACCGGCTCGACCCAGGTCGACCACCTGCACTACGAGCAGCACGACGACTCCCGCGACCCGGAGCGCACCCGCGGCGTGCAGGACAAGGTCGAGTCGGTCTTCGACGGCGTGGCGTCGGGCATCACCAGCGACGGCAGCGCGAGCACCGGCCCGCTGCGGGTCGCCGGTCCGGTCTCGCCGGACCAGCAGCGGACGAGCCGGAACTGCTGAGCATCTATTGACAGATATCTGTCAGGTAGGTTTCCTTTCTATTTGACCCCCCAGGTCAAGACCCCTGCCCCCAAGGAGCCCGCCTGTGACCAGGTACCGAGTACCCCTCGTGGCGTTCTTCGCCGTGGTCGCCGCCGTCGCGGCGACCGCCTACGTCATCGTCTCCGGATCCGGCGTCGCGCTGGCCGCCGCCCCCACCGCCGGCCAACTGCTCGCCAAGACGCAGACGTGCAGTCAGGTGTCCAACGGCAAGTACGCCACCGACGACGGCGGCGCCGCCACGGTCGCCGTCTGCAAGAGCGGCTCGGCGTTCTTCTGGACCGCCGACATGGACATCGACTGCGACGGCATCACCACCTCGCACTGCAACGCGAGCACCGACCCGTGGTACCAGGCCCAGACGTCGTTCACGACGTCGACCGGCGCCTATTTCACCTCGGAGGTCACGCGGTACTACGTGGTGCCCCTGCCGAGCTCCCGGTTCAACTACCAGAGCCAGGGCATCCGGCCCGGCGCCGTCGCCGCCGTGGTCTACAACAACAAGGTCGCCTACGCCGTCTTCGCCGACGAGGGGCCGGACAACATCATCGGCGAGGGCTCGTACGCCTTGGCCGTCGCGCTCGGCATCGACCCGAACCCGGCCACCGGCGGCACGGCCGGCCCGGTGACGTTCATCGTGTTCCCGTCGACGGTGCCCAGCCCGGTCGAGAACAACGCCACCATCGACACCGTGGGGTCCAACGCGGCGAACGCCTGGCTCGGGTCGACGACCACGCCGCCGACGACCGGCGGGCCGACCGGCGGCGCCGGCCAGATCGTCGGCTACGGCGGCAAGTGCGTCGACGTCGCCGGGGCCAGCAGCGCCAACGGCGCGGCGGTCCAGCTGTACGACTGCAACGGCACGACCGCCCAGCAGTGGACCCGCGGCACCGACGGCACGCTGCGCGCGCTCGGCAAGTGCATGGACGTGGCCGCGGCCGGCACCGCCAACGGCACGAAAGTCCAGCTGTACGACTGCAACGGGACCAACGCCCAGAAGTGGACCCGCACCGGCCAGACGCTGGTCAACGTCGGCTCGGGCAAGTGCCTGGACGCAACCGGCCCGAGCTCGGCGAACGGCACGCGGCTGCAGATCTGGTCGTGCTCCGGCGGCGCGAACCAGAACTGGACCCTGCCCTAGTCAGGCCCTGATCAGCGCGTCGCGCTGACCACGACGTAGCCCTTGGGGTCCTCGACGGTGGAGGCCGAGGCGAACAGGGCCGCCGCCCGCTCCGTGATCGAGTCCACGATGGACGGCCGGAGCGGGTGGTCGTCGGGGATCCCGTAGCCGCTGAGCATCGACACGGCGTACGCCACCATCGGCTCCGGGCCGGGGAACACCAGCGCGTTGTCGTGCCGCTCGACCTCGACGATGCCGAAGACCGAGGCCACCAGCCCCGGCAGGTTGCTCGCGTCGACCGGGATCCGGAACACCGCCGGGTCGAGCCCGTGGTCGGCGACGGCGCCGGACGCCAGGCCGGCCAGCACCGGCGCCGGGCGCGGGATGTTGACGACCGCGGCGAACCGGCCGCCCGGGCGCAGCACGCGGTGCGCCTCGCGGATCGCCGCCAGCGGCTCGCTCACGTGGTACAGCATGTGCCGCGCGGTGACCGCGTCGAACGACCCGTCGGGGAACGGCAGCGCCATCGCGTCGGCCTCGTGGGCCTCGACACCCGGCACGCCGGCCAGCGCCGCCACCGCCGCCGGTGAGGTGTCCACGCCGGCGAGCCGCCCCGCGGCGGGCAGGAGGGACCGCAGGAACTCGCCCGTACCGCAGCCGACGTCGAGCAGGTCCAGGCCCGTGTGGTAGCCGAGCGCCGAGCGCACCGCGGGGTCCGGGTGGTCGTCGTGGCGGCTGTAGCGACGATGGGTGTCGATGCGGACCTGCAGCGGGTCGAGGGTGCGGTACTCCAGCATCCGCCGAGGCTACTCCGTCAGGAGTGTGCGCACATGCCGTACAACTGCCGCATCTATTGCACCGCCGACCCGGACCGCAGTGCTGGTGTGGAACGCGGTGACGCCTGCCGCCCGCAGCGGTCCGATGTGCTCAGTGCGCAGGCCGCCGCCCGCCAGCAGGCGCGGATCCCCGGCCTCCCGGACCAGCGTGGCGAGTCCGTCGGTGATCCCGTCCGGCGACCCCGCGGTGAGCACCGCGTCCAGGCCGGGCAGCCCGTCGAGCGCCCGCCACGCGGCGGCCCGGTCGGCGGCGTGGTCGATCGCCCGGTGGAAGGTCCAGGGCGCCCCGTCGAGCTCGCCGAGCACGACGTCGAGCGCCCGCCGGTCGACCTCGCCCCGGTCGCCGAGGAAGCCGAGCACGAACGCCTCGGCGCCGGCCGCGCGCAGGTCCCGGACCATCCGCCGCAGCTCGGCCGGGCCGGGCGCGGCGAATCCGGGGTCGCGGCGGAGCATGACCCGCGCGGGGATGCCGATCTCCGCCCGGACCGCGGCCACGGTGGCCGGGCTCGGGCTCAACCCGCCGACCTCCATCGCGCTGACCAGCTCGACCCGATCGGCGCCGCCCGACGCGGCGGCCCGCGCGTCAGCCGCCGACAACACGATGATCTCCAGCACGGGGTGGACCTTAGCGAACCTTCAAGCCGCCTTCACCTGCGCGTTCCCTTTCCGGGGCTACCGTGCGGTCATGGTTGGCCGTCAGTCCGCGCTCTCAGTGGCACTGGTGGGTGCCGCGTCCGCGAGCCTCGTCCTGCAACTCCTGGTGCTGCCGCTCGTGCTGCTGCCGATCGACATCCGCTGGGGCTGGCTGCTCCTCCCGCTCGCGCTGACCACGATCCCGCTGTGGTCGCTCATCCACGAGTCCATCCACGGCACGCTGCTGCGCGACCGCGGCTGGAACGACCGGCTCGGGCGGCTGCTCGCGACCGGCTACGGCGGCCCGTTCACGCTGCTGAAGGCCGGTCATCTGCTGCATCACCGGTACAGCCGCACCCCGCGCGAGCGGACCGAGATCTACGACCCGGCGGTGACGACCTGGCTGACCGCCGCCCGCTCGTACTACCCGCGCCTGCTCGGTGGCCTGTACCTCGTGGAGCTGCTGTCGATCGTGCTCGTGCTGCTGCCGGCGGCCGGCTGGCGCCGGCTGGTGCACCGCACCGACAGCCTCGACTCGGTCACCGGCCTGCTGTTCGAGCGGGTGTCCCGGCGCGAGCACCTGCGCCGGTTCCGCCTGGAGTCGGTCGCGATCGTCGTGACGTACACCGGCTCGGCCCTGGCCTACGGCCCGCACCTGTGGCTGCTCGGCATCGCCGTCGGCGCCCGCGCGCTGCTGGTGTCCCTGGCCGACAACGCCTACCACTACCGCACCCGGCTGGAGCGTCCCCTGGACGCGATGAACCTGCGCCTGCCGCGCGGCATGGAGCTGTTCGTCCTGGCGTTCAACCTGCACCAGGTGCACCACCGCCACCCCGGCCTGCGCTGGCACGAGCTGCGCGAGGCGTTCGTCGCGGACCGCGACGAGTTCCACCTGGGCTGGTTCACGGCCGTGGCGCGCCAGCTCCAGGGCCCGGTGCCGGCGACGGCGGAGGAGGTGCGTCCGCTGCCTGCCGCAGACCGAACGCCGACGGCGACGGCCCCCGCTGCCGCAGCACCGCCAGCCGCCTGAGCCCGTCGCCGATCGCCGGCTCCTGCCCCACCGGCACCCACCACAGCGCCGTCGAGGGCTGCTCCACCGGCAGGAACCAGTCGCCGCGCCGCCTGATGAACGAGGCGTGGCGGGTGCGGTACACGAACTCGCGCATCGGCTCGTACCCGGTCCACACCGAGAGGTTGACGACCAGCCCTTCGTGCGTGACCGGCTCACCGTCGCCGAACTGCCAGACGAACCCGCGGCTGTTGGCGGCCAGCTGCCCGATGCGCGCCATCGCCGACACGAACCCCGACATCACCGGCTCGTCGAGCCCCGCCCTGGGCCGCGCCACGTTGATCTGCGCGAGGTGATGCTCCACCACGTCGACCATCGGTGGAGCGTACCGTTGGCGCCGTGGAGTGGGAGGCGCTCCCGGCGGACCTGCGCGAGCGGCTCGACGGGGAGCTACGGCAGTCTCGGGTCCTGCCGGCGGTCCAGTTACTGCTGGCCGCGGGCAGCTACGCGCGCACGGAAGCACACGACCTGATCATCGAGCGTTTCCATGAGTTGTACCCCCCGCGCCCGCCGGCGGTCCCGACCCTCCTACGCTCGGCCCGCTCCCTGCGCGACCCGATAGCCGCGATCGAGGCCCGGTGGGACGCCGACGGCCGAGGCTGGCACGTGGCACTGGTGGCGATCGTGGAGCGCCCCGGCCCGTCGCATGAGCGCTACTCGGAGTCCCGCCTGGGAACGTTCCGCCACGGCGGCGACCTACGCTTGTTCGGCGGTCTGGTCCCGGCCTGGCCGGAGTCGGCGGAGGCCACGATGGCGGGCCAGGCGGTGGCCCGCCAGCTGGACGTCCCGTTCCACTTCACCCACCCGTCGTCCCCGGACACAGACCTCCCCCGCTGGTGGGACACCCACTGACCGACAAGATCTCGCCGGCGACGTGAGGCGAACCCGCACAAGCAGGACGAGCTGACGACGGCCAGATCAGGGCACGCTACGGGAGTGACCCAGCCTCAATCACGCAGCAGCGTCGTGGTCCGCAATGACGTCGTGAACGTGCGTCGGGCATCCCGCTGTCCGCGGCGGCCGAGCCTGACCCGCCGGTCGTGTTCCGTTCAGCACGGGAGCGGGTCTGGCATCCGTTCCTGGACCGGGCCCCGGTGTCGTGCGTAGAGATGTGCTGTCGGAGTGGATGCTGTCTGGTCAGGTCGTCGGCGCTGATCGCGAAATGGACGACGAGGCCGTCGGGTTGCTCGAACGGCAGTTCCGACGCCTGCCGCTGCCCGACTACCCGCTGTGGGACTGCCCGGATGGCCCGCCGATGCGCTGGTTCGAAGGACTCCATCCGGCATTGGACGCCGGTCACCGATCGTGTCAGCTTCGGACCTCCAGCGCACTCGGTCGGCGGCAGATCCGGATGTGTGGCACGGCCCCAGTGCCGCAAGCTTCCGATTGCCGCTGCATGGGTTCAGATGCAGAGCTAGGTAGGCCGCACCGGCGCGATCCTGCCAAAGTGTTCGGTGTGCCAGCAGCTACCCCCATTGCCCTGTAAGGGAGCCCACGCCGATGTCGTCCACAGCAGGCGAGTTCATTACCGAGACATTGGAGTACGACGGTGGGCGGCAGGTCACGGCTTACGTCCCGGCGGCTTCGGCCGAGGCGGTCGTCTTCGCTGGCGACGGACAATTGATCACGTCGTGGGGAAAGGTTCTGGAGGCTGCCGATCTGCCACCCACGATGATCATCGGCGCGCATCGCGTCGAGGACGAGACGCTGCGGCTGCAGGAGTACTCACCGGGCCGCAGCACGGCCGCGTTCACCTTCGACCCGCAACGGTTCGCGGCCCACGAGAAGTTCTTCGTCGAGGACGTCCGGCAATGGGCGGCGACCCGCCTGGCCGTTAGGCTGCCAGCCAGCCGAACCGCAGCGTTCGGTGTCTCGGCCGGCGGGGAACTCGCGCTGGCCATGGGGATCCGGCATCCCGACATCTACGGCGCGGTCTTCTGCGCCTCGCCCGGGGCAGGGTACCGGCCGCCCGCCGCGCTGCCCGTCCGGCTTCCGCGTACCTACCTCGTCGGCGGCACCGAGGAACCGTTCTTCCTCACCAACGCGACTCGGTGGGCGGGCGCGTTACGCGAGGCCGGTGCCGACGTTGTCATGACCGAACGGGCCGGCTCGCACGGCGACGCCCTCTGGAAAGACGAGTTTCCGCTGATGGTGGCGTGGGCGTTCGGACACTGAAGCTACGCGACACTCTCATCGGCAATGTCCGGACACCCGCGTCGGCGAGGGCTGGCTACGACCAGTGACGAGGGCGTCAAGGATCGACGCGCACGCACGGAGGCAGAAGTGCGCACCCGACCTTGCGCCTGGACCGCGGCCATGAACGCGTGCATCTGGAGTGCGAGCGACACTCGAGCGGTGTAGCGAGGCATCCGCGGCTGGGCGCCCTCGGTCAGTACTGACGACCTCAGTCGGCAAGGTCCCGCGTGATACGGGGTGCCTCGAAGTCACGATTGTCGATGACGATGTCCGCTCGTTCGGCAGGGCGGATCTCGGCCAGGTAAAGCTCCTCGCCGGGAATGTAGTAGGTGCGATATCGCTCAGCGGCGGCCTCCGCCGAGTCCATCCACGCCTGGTCGCGGACCGTGCCGCGGTACAGCACATCCGCTACTTCGATGTGGAGGTAGACGCACAGGTCCCAGTGCCGTGACAGGGCCGGCTTCTGCAGGAAGCCGCCGTCCGCGACGAGGATCGCGTCGTCCGAGGTCACGTGGACGCCGGAGTCGATGGGCGTACGACCGCTGAAATCCATGATTTGGGTGCGGTAGTGGCGGTTGCCGCCGGGACCGAGCGGCACCAGCAGCTCATCGCGGATGGCGTCGACGTCGAACATCTCGAAGTAGTAGTTTTCCGGCGAGCCGGGCGGATATTGCGTACGCAGGTCGACATGCCGTTTGAAGTGGTCGACCGTGACTCGGAGCACGGGCCGCTTCGTCTTCCCACGCAGGGTGGTGGCCAGTTCGTCGGCCAGGGTCGTCTTGCCGGCCGCGGAGTGACCGTCGATCCCCACGCGTGTCGGGTGATCCAGTCGCAGCGGGAGGATCCGGTGAGCCAACCCGTCGAGTACCTGCTGCCGTGCCGTGGTCATCGACGGTTTGTTGTCAGAGGTTGGATCGGCACCGGCACAGAATGCCGCGTCAACGGGTAGGCCGCAACGACCCCGAGTGAGCGCCGCGCTCCGCGACGCTAGATCACATGCGCTCTCATCGGCCGGAGTCGGATGCTCGAACCAGGCACAGCCGTTACCGACGGTGACCGGCACGGCGGCGGAAACCGCGCTCGGACAGCGGCATGTGCGCGCACGTGATCGAGGCGATCCGGGCCATCAGTAGGTCTGCATTGTGATGTATGGCAGGGCTGAGGACGGGCTCGGCCATCGAGTTGGCGATGATCTGGGTGTGGGAACTTGGGATGTGGGTCCGTTGGACAATGACACCGCCGCCGACTGGTGCCGCGAGTTGCATGATGCCCCGGCGGGCGAACGGGTGGCGATGGTTCGCAAGGCGTTGACCATCGTGGTCGGCCACGATGCCGACACGTACCTGGACGACGACTTCGCGGTCGAGGCGGTCGCAGCGGCGGCGGTCATCGCCGCGCAGCTGCCCGGCGGCCTGCGTCTCGACTCCCCGTACGCGCCGGACTTCATCCGCGCCGGCGGTATCGTCGACGTGCCGGACGGCCTGCCGTCGTTGGCGTTGCGGGCGCTGGACCGTATTGACGGCCCCAAGTCGGGGCTGCCGGGCCTCTGGGAGGACGGCTACCCGGCGGTACTCGAGCGACGCCGACCGATCCGCGCCGCCCTTGAACGAGCGGCCGGTTCATCGCCTGGCTGAAGTTCGCGATGGCTGTGTTCACTGGCTCGCTGCTGGTGTCAGCGGAGTCGTGCGTTGTGGGAATGCACGAACGGGGCTACGACCGGGTCGTTGAGCAGTAGGAAGTCCACCATCTCCCAGAACTCCGGCAGCAACGGGCTGTTCAGCGCCGCTGGCCGATCCAGTTTGGTGCCGAACAGCGCAGCGTCTTCGAACACGCCGCCACCGGTGGTCAACGAACACATCGGCTGGTCATGGCCCTCAACGGCTCCCCATCGGCAGCCGAAGGTGACGTGGTCGCCGGGGTCGCCCGTGCCCCAGGTACCGATGATGATGTCGAAATACACCTCGCCGCCGGCGGCATGGTGATAGCAACTCGCGTAGAACACCGCGCGGGTGACACCGTTGCTGTCCAGCTGCGCCCAGGTCCGGTCGACGGTGGACTCGCAGCACTGGCAGGGAAATTGGCGTACCCGCCGGTCGCCGCTGAACATGAGCGCCATGATCGGACATGATCACAGGTCAGGCGCTCCGCCGCTACCCATGCCAGCGCGGCCGCACGTCGGCGCACGCACTGTCATCGGCAAAGTCGTGAGCCGCGCTCACGTGCCCGAGGCCATGTACGCCGCGAGGATGTAAGTCGGGTGCCGGTCAAGGTTGTTGCCGGCCCGGTCATAACGCATCGTCGTGCGTGGGTCGGCGTGGCGGGCGGCGATCTGGACGTCGCGGAGGCTGACGCCGGCGTCGAGCATCGTTGTGACGAACGTATGGCGCAGCATGTGCGGGTGCATTCGCGGCATCCGGACGCCTGCGGTGGCGGCGAGGTGCTTGAGGCGGCGGGTCGCGGCGTGCCGGTCCATGCGGGTGCCGACGGTGCTGCGCAGGATCGGCCCTTCGGTGCGGCCGTCGGCAGCGCGTTCGACGCCGTACCTCTACCAACCCTACGACCAAAGCCATCGCCATCTGGCAGCCCCTCGTGCCCGATCGTCCGCGCTCACGCTCCCATTCACCGGGCAGGCCACAAACAAACAGAACCTGAGTGGCAGGAATGCCTCCCACCCACCTGACCGGCGGCCGCCGGTCGTCCATCATCGACCGCCGAACACGGCAGCGGCGGGAAGCGGGCCGACCGCTCCACGGCGCTCTACCCCTCAGCTTGGGGCTGGACAAGCGTACCCGACACGTGGATGAAGACGGAGACCGCGAGCTGCTGCTGGCCAGCAGCGTCGGCCACCGGCAGGCCGACCTGCTCATCCCGTCCGGCCATGCCCGTGCAGCGTTCCACGATCTCGCCGATCTGATACATCACCCGGACGATCGCCTTGGCCTCGGCCCCCGAATACCGGTACGGGACCGTCACGCCGGCCTCGTCCGCGTACAGGCTCACCTGAATGCCGGTGGGCTCGTGGTCGAGCTCGAAGTAACCCTCATGCCGACGAACGTTGACGTCGCCCAGGACGCTCCGCGACTCCTCGACGATGCGCTCCCAAGCCGCGCAGTCCGGCGCCTCCAGCGCTTCGGCGTCGTCATCGTCGCCCCAGCCCTCGTCGTCCTCGACATCCTCAGCGTCGGACGGTGAGGCCGAGTCCTTCAGCAAGAACGTGAGGTCATAGCTCATATGTTGGCACGCTACCGGGGCCGCACGCCGGACCAACGCGCACCCGTCGGCCGGCGGGACGACACCGACTGACGGGCACGCGCGGCATCAGTATCTGATGTGTACCTCGATGCCGGCATTGAGCAGCCTTTTGATGACCCAGGCAACCGCACCGATCTTGCCGGCGAGCGGCCCCGCAGGAAGATCCACTGAACGGAACTCAGCCGAACGGCGTCGAGCAGTGCCTTGTCATTCTTGGTCTCCTGCCTGACCCGCGACCGGTTCTCCGCGTTTCCGACCCTGACCTCGGTTCCACGCAGCCCGCCGGTGTGGAGGAACGGCGTACGGAGATAAGGTTCGCTGGCTCGAGCTACAAAACCTCGATGGCAAACGACACCTGACGAGCCATTGAAGATTTATCACGGTATTCACGCCAGAGCCGAGTTCGAGCATCAGTGGTCGCCGAGTTTCAGCACCAGCAGAATCTTGCCGATCTCGATGTTCGTGAGTTTGGGCACCACTCACGGTGGGGACGGGATGCGCCTGCCGCCCGGCCAGTGCGCCACTTACCCACGGTGACGGTGACGGAGGCGGACCGCGCCTTGTCCGCGGCAGATGTGCGCGGGGTTCTCCTCGGTCAGCGGGGGTCTGCCGGGTGTGTGTTCGTTATGGTGTGGGAGCGTTGCGGCGTTGCTGCTGGCCCACGATGAGTGCCTGTTGAGCACGTATAGCAAGGTCGTCCTCGGTGATGGACGGATCGCGGGTCATGGGCAGTTGTTGCTCTTGACGGTGATGGTGTACTCACGGTCGTCGGTGGTGATCCCGGACGGCCCACCATTGAAGTAGGTCTCGACCTTCATCAGGCCGCGGCGCTGCTCGTAGTGCAGGTGCGGCGCACCGGAGTCGCCGGTGCTGCCGACCTTGCCGAGCTGCTGCCCCTGCGTCACCCGCTGACCGGACTGCACCATCGGCGGTTCGAGCAGATGCAGGTACTGGGTCGACCAGCGCCCGCCGTGATCGATCTTCACCCAGTAGCCGCCCCCGCTGCCCCGGGCGCCCTTCGGATTGTCCGGGGTACGCCCACCCAGCGACCCGCTCACGCCCGCCGCGACGACCTTACCGGCGAAGGACGCGAGCACCGGCTGCCCCCACGCCGGCCCCTTCATCGGGAAGAAATCAACGTCATAGTCCCCATGGCCGGGATACGTTCCGAGCTGCCACGTCTCCCCGCATTTCACCGGCAGCTGGAACAGCGGCCGTGGCCCGGCCGGCCACAGCACCCAGACGGCGCCTCCCGCCACCACGAGCACGAGTACCAGCGCCGCCCCACCGACCACGAGCGCGATCCTGCGCCGCCACCCACGTCGCCCACGGCTCTGCACGATCGTCACCATCCCGATCATGACACCCTCACGCAACGAGCTGGGCCACAGCCCGTACCGTGCCCGCCCCCGGACTCATGCCGGACCCGCCCTACTGCTCAGACCCGCGACAGCAGACATGTACGGGCAGCGGCATGACAGCGCGCAGCCGATCAGGCCGTCTACGGTCCAGCGCCCCACCGCGGCGCGACCCAGCCACCGGATCGCGGCATGACCGAGCAGCGGATCAGGGAAGGTTGCCGCCCCAGAGGTGATTCGCGCGTAGGGCCGTTTTTTGCTGGTACTACCAGTGGCCGCGAGCCCGGCGGCGCCACAGCTGGAAGGCGAACAATGCCGCTGCTGTCCAGCCGAGCAGACTCACGTGCAGCGCGATCGCCAGGACCACTGACACGGTGCTGGTCAGCAGCAGGGTGGTGGCTAGCACGACGTTGCGGATGCCGCCGCGAAACATAGCGTATCGGTCCAGTCGCATGCGCACGGAAAGTGCCATGGCGCTCGCCCGTGTGCGGAGGCCGTTGGCCCAGGCCCTTCGTGGGATTCGCTCCGGGTCGCGGGGCGGAAGGTCTACGTGGGCGGACCCAGGCACCGCGGCGTCGATGCGGGACTGGGCGTCGTCCGGCAGTGAGTACAGCGTGGGCTCGACCGACACGGCCACGCCGTCGGCACCGAGTAGGTGGCGGGCGCCGTCCGGGAAGCGCAGCAGGGCCACGCACTCGTCGAACAGTACCGTGCTCGGGCTGTGAGGGCGGACCACGCTCACGCCGTCGGTTGCGAGGACCAGCACCGTGTCCGGTTCGGTGCGGGACCGGTGGCGGGTGCCGGTGACCGCGAATCGCGAGCCCGTCGGGGCCGGCTCGAAGCCCGGAGGCGGGCCGAAACCGAAGCGCGGGGTCATCAGCAGGGCCGAGCGCTTCACGTCCGACGCCACCACGCGGACATCCGCCGCGGTCAAGGTGCGGAAGCCCTCGCGCAGTTCCTCGGTGGTACTGCTGACGAAGCCGCACAGAAGATCCGTTGCGCGGCGGGAGAGGAGGTCGGCCTCGACGTCGGGGCGATCCAGTGCCGCCAGCTCGCGGGTGCGGACCAGTTCGAGCTCATCAGCAGCGACGTCGCCGGTCGCGAGGTGGTGGATCTGGGCCAGGAAGCCGTCGAGGACTTCGTTCAGGCGATCGGGGCGCCCGTCGGCTATGGCGGTCAGGCGGGCCTGTTGGCGGCCGTCCGTGGTGTACGCGGCGGTCGCGACATAGGACAGGCCGCGCTCGTGGCGCAGTTCGCGGAACAGCCCGCGCTCCAGCAGACGGGTGTACGCGGTGGCGGCTGGGACACGCGGTACCGGCGACTCCAGCACGATCGCGGGCGCGTTCTGGGCGAACCAGGCGGGGGTCATCGGCAGCGCCGACGACTCGGGTGGCAGGGTCCGGCGTTCGCCGTCGGGCAGGTCGAGGTGCAGGCCGGGCGGGATACCGTCGCCGGCGATCCACAGAGCCGCGTTCGCTCGGGTGAAGCGGGTCTGGACCCATTCGGCGACGTCGGCGGCGGTGAGGCTGTGGGTGCCCCACTCCGGCAGGCCGGCCAGGCCGTAGTCGCGGGCGCCGTAGCGGTACACCGCCAGGGCCACGCCGATGGATTCAGGCCTGTGTTCGGCCTCGGTGCGCAGGATCTGCCGCTCCACGTCGAGACGGTCCAGCGGCAGCTTGCGCAGGCCGGTGCACACCGCGTGCAGGAAGGCGGTCACCGCTTCGGGGCTGCCCTGGGTGACGAACTGGGTTGTCGTCAGGCCGGTCATGCCGTTGGTGTCGTGGTCGAGGCCGCCCTGGTTGTACAGCGCGAGGTGCTCGACGAGGTGCGTGACGCCGATGGTCGCCGCGGTCTCGTCGGCCCGCCCGACCCGGAACATCAGCCCGGCGCGCATCGGGCCGCCGCCCGGCGCGAGCAGCACCGGTACACCGTCGACCTCGGTCCGCCGCGGGAACTCGTTCATCGGGCGTCTCTTCGCGCCAGCCGCACGAGTTCCTTCCATTTCGTCGAGATCTGATCCCAGCCGTATGGATCGGCGAAGCTGCCCAGCGCCTGCAGGTGCGGCCGCGACGCGGCAATGTGCCCGCCCAGGTGGAACGCGGCTGCGAACGCCGAGTGCGCGGTCACCCAACCGTGCCCGGGCACGAAATCCGGGTGCAGTACCGTCTGTGCCGCTGCGGCCTCGATCTTCTTGCGTACGTCGGCGCGCGCAAGGTACTGCCGAATGTCCCGCACGTAGTACTCGTTGAGTGCCTGCTCCATCTGCGCCTGCGCCGCGATCGCCCCGCCGAGCGAGCCGGGCTTGCCCTCGCGCAGGCACTCCGCGGCGAAAGCGTGCACCTGCGCGAACGAGCCGCCCCACTTCGGGCAGAGGTTCTGCACGAGTTGGACCTGCGCGCGGTACGGCGTGTCACAGTGCTCAGCCGCCCGCTCGTAGCGCCGCCGCGCCTCGTCCTGGCCCAGCGACAGCGCCCGGGCGGTGGTGATCCGCTCGGTCCATGCCGCCGAGTCCGCCGGATCGATCGCGACGGCGTCGGCGAGCACACGCTCGGCCCGCGTGAGGTAGTCGATGAACACCCGCCGCTGAGCCGGTGAGACGTCCTTAGCCCAAGCCCTGGTGCGTGCCTTCCAGCCCAGAACGACGAACCGCGCCCCGAGCAGCGTCCGGGCCAGCGCCGAGTCGCGCTGCGTGTCGACGGCCTTTTGCAGGAAGCGCTCGCTGCCCCGCGTGTTCGCGACGAGCAAGACCGCAGTCGAGCGATCGGCGCGCGGCGGAAAACCGTTGAAGTACGCCTCGACGCCGCCCCAGTCACGGGCCCGCACCAAGCGGCGTAGCACGGCCAGATCTGGGTACCAGGCGACAACATCCGTTTGCACCGGCCGCCATTGCAACAGACGCAAGATCACGCGCGCGATCGTACGGCGGCGACCGTCTCCGTGTCGCCCGGTAATCCGGCAATCCCGCGGCTGGCCAGTGGAATTTTCAGGTGCGCCAGGACCGCCGGCACGCGCCGGTTGGTGTCTCCAGTCTGCGCCCCCGCTTGCGCTTGCGGCTGGCCGGGCCAGGCCGGCCGTCTCGGCCAGGTAAGCGCGCACCGGCAGGGCGGAAAACTCCGGGCCAGCGCCTGCAGCGCTCCGGTGTCGCCGCGTCGGCGGCCTGGTTATCACGCAACCATCACGGTCGACCGACTCCGGCGGCGGGTGTGGTGCAGGGCGTACCCTTCTGCTTGCCCGTCCTGGCATCCAGGGTGAGCATCATCCAGGCTGACGGAAGTCACCTGAACGAGCGACGAGCCCGACCGACGCCGAGCGGATCGCGGCAGATGTGCGCACCTGGCGTCGTTCACGGGGCTGTCTGAGCACTGTGACTAACTGTGACTACGGGTATGGTCGCGGATCATGAGCACCGATGGCGATGCTGCGCTCGCCCGCCTGCTGCACAGCCTGGTGAGGGATCTGCTTGGTTGGCTGAGTGAACATCCAGACGATCGGGTCGACGCGAAGGCGGTGGTCTCGATCCGGCGAAGCATCGACTGGGTGATCGAGCGGCTTCCAGCCGAGCAGCGCCACCGGCTCGCAACAGGTGACCCGGACCCGGCGTCGCTGGAGACCGTCACCGGTCTCCTCGTCGACCTCGTGTGGTGGCTCGACACCTGCGATGACGACGAGGTCGACCCGGACGTGGCGGTCAAACTCCTGGAGAGTGGCCTCGCGGACGTTGATGCGCTGTCGGACGGGCAACGCCAGCGGTTGCTCGAGGTGCTCGACCAGTTGGCAAAATCGGAACAGCACGACGGCCGGCGATACAAGTTGCGTTGCTTCCCCTTCGAGATGGGACTTGTCGACGATGAACCCGACGACGAGGAGCCACCCGTCCACGAGTGGGTCCCGCCCGAAGCCCGGGCCACAGGGTCGGCTCCGGCCGGATGAGATGAACAAGCCCGCACACCGAGAGACGGATGCCGCCGCCGAACCTGGCCGGACCAGGCACATTCGAGGCATCCACACATCGGCAGAGTCGGACGCCTTGCGGGTCGCTATATGCGCTTGCAGCGTGATGAGCAAGCTGCGAAACTCAGTCCGAACTTCCCTTCTTCCGGCCGTCCGGC